>CAZGYS010000257.1:0-8623 GCA_964530305.1 uncultured Leptospiraceae bacterium | reverse complement strand
GGTATCGCCCCAGATGTCGTAGGCGTACTTCCAATCGCCGATGACTCCCGCCACCAGCGGACCCGAGTGGGCGCCGATGCGAATGTCCCAGGCTTTTTCGCCGCGCTCCAGTCGCTTCGCCTTCCACTCCCGCATGAAGTCGCGAATCTCCAGCGCCGCGGCCACGCACCGGTCGGCGTGGTCGGGCGATTGCAGGGGCACTCCGGAAACGGCCAGGTAGCCGTCGCCGATGGTCTTGAGTTTTTCCACGCCGTGATTGCGTAAAATTTTGTCGAAGGCGGAAAAACATTCGTTCAATAGATGCACCAGTTCCCCGGCCTTGATTTCGGTCGAGAGCGCCGTGAAGCCGGCGAAGTCCGTGAACAGGACCGTGGCGGATTCGTAGTGCACGGGCTCTACCTCGCCGGTACGGCGAAGCTCCTGCATGATTTCGTCGGGTAGAATGTTGAGAAGCAGGGCTTCCGTTTCCGCGGCCAGGGCGCGTTGAAATTCTCGTTCCTTCTCCGCCAGTTCCACTTCGCGACGAGTTTGATAATAACGGATCTTTTTGCGGCTCTCCTCGGAGTTAATCAAATCCCGAACGGAATTGTATTTCTTCAGGGCCAGATACGCTTTCGCGGGTTCGCCCCGGGCGAATTCAATTTCCGCCAGTATGCGATGATACTGGGCTTCCGTAACATGAGTGTCCTTCTGGAATTGATGGGAACCGGCTCGGGCAATGTCGCGGCCGGCCTGGTCCACGTCTCCGATCATCAGGCGCACCTCGGCGAATTCCATGGCGGCCAGGGCCTGGTATTCCTCATTCTTCAGGGTTTGCGCCAGGTGTTCGCACATGGTTAGTTCGCGCAGGGCGTCTTCGTGACGGCCCATGGATTTATAAGTGCGGGCGATTTGCATGTGGGCGCTCATGAGCCCGAAGTGGGTTTCCTCTCCGGTCAGATACGCCAGGGTACGGCGATACAGTTCCAATGCCTTTTCGAATTCGCCGCGCTTACCATGCAGGCCGGCCATGCGGCCGAGAACTCGCGTGACGCCGATTTGATGGCCCAGTTCCTCGAAATGCTTGAGGGCCGTATCATAGTATTCAATGGCCAGGTCCAGATCCCCGATGTCGAAATAGACCAGACCCAGGTTGTGTTCGCCCCAGGCAATGCCCCGGCGATAGTCGCATTCGCGAAACAAAGCCACCGCTTGCAGGGTTTTTTCGATGGCTTGATCGTACATGCCGATGAAGCGATACACCAGGGCCGCGATGTCCAGGGCCGTGCCTTCGCCTTTTTGATCCAGGCCCTGGAGTTCCTCGGCCGCGTGATTGGCGAGTTCCAGTGCTTTTTGATAACGCGCGTCGACGAAATAGTAGTAGGCGATGTTGCGTCGCGCCAGGCCCACGCCCTTTGGAAAGTTAAGGGCCTCGGACTCTTCCAGGCAGGCGCGGCTCTTTTCCAGCAGGGCCGCGGGATCGGTCAGGCCGCCTTCCCAGACTTCGTTGATGCGGTTCAGGATGTCTGCTTGCCGGTTTTCGTTTCGCAAGCCGTCTTCTTGAGAGGGGGTTTCGCTCATTGTTGCCGTAGGTCTCGGCTCCGTCAGCCGGTCATCACCACCAGTTTGCCCGCCGCGCCGCTTTGTTCCATCATGCGATGAGCCTCCACCAGTTCCTCGAACTTAAAGACGCGAAAGATATTGGGTTTATAGATTCCGTCCCGGGCGCCGTCCACGATACGTTGGGCGATGGGCGTCCACTTCTTCGTTTCAACTTTTTCGGAATTCCCGAAAGTGTAGAGCACGCCCTCGGGCATGGCCGGCAACTCTTGCCCCCATTCATCGCCCAGTAGACCCGTGTGCACCAGCGTTCCACCGCGACGAATCATGCGCGATGAATCGCCCACGGCGGTCACCGTACCTACCAGTTCCAGAACGCCGTGCACGCCTTCGGGCGCGATTTCCCGCACGGCGTCCGTCAGGGGGCCTTGATCCAGTAATACGTGATCCACGCCCGCGTCGAGCAGTGCTTGCTTTTTCTTTTCGCTTCGCGTCGATGCGATGACCGTTCCCCCCGCCGCCTTGATGAGGGACGTGGCGGCCATGCCCACGGAGGATGTGCCGCCGCGAATAAAAATAATCGGCCCGCTCGGCAGGGTCTCCAGTTTCATTTCGTCCACCAGGGAGGTCCAGGCGGTGAAGTAGGTCTCGGGCAGGGCACCCAGTACATCCCAGGCCAGCTCCGTATTGACCGGCATCACCTGACTTCGGGGCACCAGGGTTTGTTCGGCGTAGCCGCCGTCGAAGGCGCGGCCCATGCCGCCCATGGCGGCGATGACCTTTTGGCCGGGCGCTAAATCGCTTTCGCCGGCGTCGAGAACCTCGCCCACGCATTCAATACCCAGCACCCGGGGAAAGGGGACGGCGTCGCCCGAATGGCCCTGGCGGGTATACATTTCGGAGCGATTCAAGCCGAAGGCGCGCACGCGAATCAAGATATGGTCCGGGCGAGGAGCGGGATCGGCTATTTCGGTCAATGTCAAAGCCTCGGGGCCGCCCGGTTCATGAACAACATAAGCTCGCATTATGCAACTTTCCCGCAACCATTGCGATTTCGTCAATGGAGACTATCGGACCCGGTCGGGCAAATAGACCTTGACCCGGATTTTTTGAACTGATGATACTGTAAAAATCGCGATGCGCGGGAAGTGATCGCCCGTCTCAATTACCGGAGAAAACGCCGGCGGGAACTTTTTGCTCCCCCGGTCGCCCTGTAGTTGCGCGCCTGGCGGCTTGCGGGTAACGTGCTTGGAAGAACCATGATCTTGAAGCGATTTGCGGCGATTGTTGTCAGCCTGGTTTTGACGTCGGGCTCTCTGTATGCGGACGTAATCTTTCTGCGAAACCAGCGCTATATCAAGGGCTCGGTGACCGGACAGTCCACGGATTCCATTCAGGTCAAGCTGGCCGACGGGACCGTCAAGAGCATCAAAAAGAAGGCCATCAAGAAGATCATCTACGTGCCCGCGGCGCGTCAGACGGAGCTGGATGAGGAAGCCAAACGTATTCGCGAAGAGCGCGCGCGCCGTGAGCGCGAGGAACGTCGCAAGCGGGAGCTGGAGGAACAAAAACGTCGCGAAGCCATCCGCAAAAAGCGAGAAGAAGAACGCCGCCGTCGGGAAGCCGCTCGGCGAGCGCGAGAGCGCAAGCAGAGAAACGAAGAACGACTCTTCGGGGCAACCTGGCGCAATGCCGTCTTCCCCGGCTGGGGCCACGTGTACGGCGGGCGCGACGAGCTCGGCAAACAATTAATGTATGCTTCGGGCTTTACCCTGTTCTTTTGGTATATATTGGATCGGGACTTTCGCGCGGCCCAGGCTGATTACGATACGGCCGTGAACGCCGGTCTCATCGGGGCGGCCGGTTCACCCGCGATTGCAATCACCGCGGCTTTGCGCGCGGAGCGGGCGCGGGACGACAGCAACACGATTGGTGAACGCGCATACCTGTTTCAGATTCTGTACTTGACTCTAGTCTGGTTCGGCATTTATGATATTCGCACGCGGGGCATCTCGGGCTTCTCATTGCGACTTTCGCCTTCGCTCGATATAGCCGGGCCCGGACGAAACGGAAGCGCCCCCGGCCGGGATATCTTCGCCTCCTACACGCGTCGGTTCTGACGGGACGAATAGGCCCCGTGACTATCTAAGTCAGGCGCGAAAAAATACTTATATATTTCTCTCATTCTTGCTTAATCAAGAGTCAGGCGTAAAGGAACTTCAGATGTTGAACATAATGAAAAGCTCATTCCTGGCCGGCGTTTGCTTTGCCGCGGGAGTCGGCGAGTTCAGCCTGATTATGGCGGCGGTCTCGGAAGAACTGAATACCTTCGGTGGAAACCAGGTAGTGTCGGCTTCCTTGATGAACCAGAACTTCGAAAGACTTCGAAACGCAATCACGGCCATTGATCCTCAATACAGTAATTCAGAGACGCTGACCCACAAGGTCTGGATCGACGGCAAGCCGATTTATCGAAAAGTCGTGGATACCGGCGCCATGCCTAATTCAGCGTGCAAACTGGTGAATCACGGTCTGGGTGCCTCAAGCACTCACAATATAATCGGCTTTCGCGGGCTGTACTGGCGAGCCGATAACTCTCAGTATTTTCCCATGCCCAGCGCGGCGGATCTGGATATACAGAACGTACGCCTTGCGGTAAAAACACCGGATATTGAAATTTGTACGGCGACGGGATTCGGGCTGTTTGTAAACAGTTTCGTGATCCTTGAATATACGAAGAACTGAATTTCTCTTATTTCAAGAACACGCGCGTCAGTTTATCAAACGTGAGATAATAATAATCGCGGTTGCGGCCGGGGCAGGGGAAAATTACGCCCTGGAAGATGTTGTTCACTCCGACGCGGCCCTTTTCGCGTCCGCTCTTCAGGTCGAGCACCACGCTGTGATCGCTCCAGCGATAATCGTTCACGACGATTTCGCCCGAGGCGCGAAAGTAAATCATGTGACTGGAAGCGCCGAAACCGTCCTTGCGCCACAGGGGCTGGAAGGCGCGCTTCTCCGGCTGGTAACGCCACGCGCGCAAGACGCTGTTGCCGGAGTCGAAGGCCAGGGCGATATTATTGTCCGGCGCGAAGAAGGGCGGATTTGTGATGGTGCCCCGGGACAGACCGGAAATGGGCAGGATGGAATGATCCCCGGCGTCTGCTTGCGAGACGCGAATCAAATTCACGGGCGTCTTGTGTACGCCGGCGCCGCGCATTTTGAACAGGTAGCGATGCTTGCCGTTGTCCATGAACCAGACGTCGCGGTCGGTGATGACCGGATCCCAGCCGTAGGAATTGCCTGAATTACCCAGGTAGTCCAGGCGCCAATCATCGTCGAGTTCCAGCCTGGCGGCCTGCTCATTCCAGTGGAAGCGAAAGACCGTTCGCGTGCCCACCACATAGACTGTATTTCCGCGTCCGCTGATGCGCGCCACCGACGGCTCCGGAATTTCCAGGGCTTCGCACACCGGTTCCAGGCTGTCCGGGTCCAGCACGGAAATCCAGGAATTATCCGTTTCGTTCATGTCCTTCATGACCAGCAAGCCGTTGTCCAGGACGATGTGCGAATTGTAGGGGCGATTGCGCGGGAGTTCACGGGAGGCGACGACTTCGCAGTCCGGGTTAAGACGATGACACCAACGCCCGTAGGTCACGTGCAAATCGCCGTTGCGATGCACAGCCAGGCCCCCGGGCCAGAACGGACCCGCCTTCAACGGCGGCGAACGCTTGATCGTACCCAGACTTTCCGGATGAATCTTTTCCACGCGACAGGTCACGGGCAAACCCAGATAGCGATTGCGCAGGGCCTGGATGGTCATCAAGTAGAGCTGGTCGGGTTCGCGCATGACCAGCATGTTGCCGAAGAAGACGCGGCGCCCGCGACTTGCCAGGGTTTCTCCCGCCTGGAGATTCAGGCCCGTTTCCCGTTCGTCGACCTGCAGGCGCCCCGGCCCCCCGTCTTCCCCCGGCCAGGGAGAATTATAATAACCGAAATTCGTGTTAAATCCTTCGCTCAAGACGGCACATGAACGAAGACGGCCATTTTGACTTCAAGACTTTTTTCGGGCCGCCCGGGCGCGAAGAGTGCCCAGTTCTTTTTGAAGGCGAGTGAGATCGCCCATGCCGCCCCGAGCGCGATAGATGCCCCGCAGATAACCTTGCTTATCCAGCAAGAAGACGTTCTCCGTATGCACGAAGTCGATGAGGGTGCCCTTGCCTTCGCGGGTTTGGACTTCTCCCGCGAATTGTTCCCGGGCGATGAGTTCGATTTGCGGCCGATCGCCGGTTAAGAAAGTCCAGTTGTTCTGCTTAATTTCATGGCGCTTGCGATAAGCCGTCAGCGCGGCCACATTGTCCCGTTCCGGATCCACGGTGATGGAAACGAAACGCAAATCCGACTGGTCCTTGATTTTTCCCGAGAGGCGTTTCATATTGGCGGTGATGGCCGGACAGATGCCGCGACAGGTGGCGTAGAAGAAAGTTACCAGGGTGAACTTGCCCTTGATGTTCGCGGGTTGGTATTTTTCTCCCCGGTGGGTGGTGAGTTCGAAATCGCGCAGGCCGCGCAGGTCCGCCGGATACTTGTCGGCCTTCGGCCAGTAGGGGTCCATGATACGACCCTTGAAATAGGGCAGCACGCCTTTCCGGGGCGTCGAGACGTCCGTGAGTTCCGGATGAAACTTGCCCTGCTTTTCCTTGCCGCAGGCAACCGCGAAAAGCGACGCCGTCAATATTAGTGGAAAAAGAAACTTACTTGTATGGATTGCGTTCATTGTTTATTCGCCGTTGTCTTTACGCCTTTCTTCTTCGGCGTGACCGGATCGCATACCTTGCTGCCCGGCATGCCGATTTCCGCGCCGTCGCGAAAGACATGGTTCATGTAGATTTGGCCGGTGCGTCGCCAGCGCTTCGCGGCGAGAATCACGCCGTCTTTCGTATAACGCTTGAAGTCCGCGGGGCGTCCGTTCTCATGCCAGGCCCAGAAATCGCCTGAATACTTCCCATAGCGAAAACGAACGTAACTGCGCGGGTTGCCGTTGCGGTGCCAGGTGCGATGGACTCCGTGCTTGACGCCGAGCACGTACTTGCGTTTCGAAACCAGCTTGCCGTTGGCGTGCTTCACGACGGCCGTGCCGTGCTGAACGCCGTTACGAAAGGGCGTCATGCTGGTCTCTTTGGAAGCGGGCACCACGGCGCGCAGGGTTCCGGTAAAAGGCTTGCCCTGGTAGAAGAGTTTGCCCCCGCTCATGCGAAAGCCCGGATCCGTATTGAGAACCGTGGGACCCTTGCCGCATTGAGTAAGAATGGCCGCGGCAAGGAGCGCCAGACAGGCGCCGGTCAGCCGGCGCGCGCGAACTTCCATGTTAGTTGGTAACCGAACCGATATTGCCATAGAAAGAAGAACCCATCAAGGTATCGATACCGGCCGTGGCGTCCGCGGCCAGATGGTAGTGATAGATGGCCGTGCTGAAATGCGTCGTAGCCGTCGTGTGACCGTGGAGGGAATCCAGATCGGACGGTGTAAAATCGTCCCCGGTATTGCTGGTTGCGTTGTCGCACTTCTTACCGTAGATGGCGTAACCGTCCAGCGCGATGCCGATGAGATTCGCGTCGTCCACGCTGATAACCGAAGGGCGGGCGTGGTGGTGGTAGACGCCGGTTTCCTGCGGGTGACCGAACCCGGTGTTATCGAAGGTCGTTACCTCGGATGCCAGCGTGTCTCCCGGCGCCGCCGCGTTATTGAATACCGCCAGGCCGTTCAAGGTAACACCGATGGAAGCAAGGCCACCCTGGGTTCCCGTAAGAGTGCCGTCCGTGTCCGGGGTCGGAGTCGCGGGAATGGTATAAACGAAGTTCTGTTGTTGAATTACGTTCGTGCCGGCGGAGGTATTGCCGCCGGGCAGGGCTTCGAAGAGCGGATAAGAACTGGACTGTCCCATATCAACAGCCTGCTTACCGGCCCAGTAGTAGCTGACGTGGTTGGGCAGATTCGTGGCCTTGAAGCAGTAGTTCGTGCTGGATACGAAGGCCACGACGCACTTAAAGTTGTTTCGGATCCAATCCGGGAGCGAGCTGTCCAGGGAAGATGTGACGCCGTTCACGCAACCGGTGCTGCTGTCGAGGGTAGCGCTGGTGTTGGTGATGGTTGTGCTCGTCGTGGAAGCTCCGGCCGAGCAACTCGTGGAGCCGCCGCTCAAGGCGATGAACGCCGCCGCCAGAAGCGTGGAGTCGTCATCGTCGTCGTCCAGGCCGAGCAAGCTGCAGTGAGCCGTTCCCAGCAAGGTCAGCGAGGCGGCCAGGAGTCCGACCGAGCGTAAATAGGATTTTCTTGATGTCATGGTATGTCCTTGTGTTTCAGATTGCGGGCGCTCATCTTTTCTCACGAGTTGGGTCTTCTACTGATACTCCCGGGAAGCATGCGCCTGGTCAAAGCAGGGGATTTTTTTTTACGCCGTGGACCGGCACGGCCATATTTGCGTCGATTATGACACAAACGGAAGGCATGGAAAACTATATTTTTATTTAATTTATCAGTTGGAACCGCGGTCCAGGATGCCGGCTTCGGCCGCCTTGCGAGCCAGTTCCGAACGATTGTGAACGTTTAACTTCTTATAGATGCTCTTGGCGTGGTGATTCACGGTGTTGCGGCTCACGTCCAGGGTCTCGGCTACACGTGAGATAGTCTTGCCGCTCACCATCAATTCCAGGATTTGCTTTTCCCGATTGGTCAGGCGGGCTTCCAGGACGGGATTGGATTTGCGAAAGCTGCTGAGTACGCGCAGGGCGATGGTGGGGGTGATGGTCGCGCCGCCGGCGAGAATTACGCGTACGGTGTCCGCGATGTCGCGCAACTCTGATTTTAAGAGATAGCCGATGGCGCCGTTGCGCAGGGCCTGAAAAATCAGCTTGTCCGAATTCATATTGGACAGCATGACGATGCCGGTGGCCTGGTTTCGCCGTGAAATGCGCTCGGCCAGTTCCACGCCGTCCATGCCCGGCAATTGAATGTCCAGAAAGAGCAGGTCCATGTCCTTGCCGGCACGATCCCGCCAGTAAGCTTCCGCCGATTCCCAGCAACG
>CAZGYS010000256.1:0-8627 GCA_964530305.1 uncultured Leptospiraceae bacterium | reverse complement strand
TGAACGTGAAACTTCGTAACTAAAATCTACGTGTCCCGGAGTGTCGATAAGATTGATCTCGCAATCGCGCCAGGCGCAATGAGTCGCGGCCGACTGAATCGTAATGCCGCGGTCGATTTCGTCCTGGCGAAAGTCCATGGAGGTATTACCTTCGTGAACCTCGCCCAGGCGATGGATAACGCCGCTGTAGAATAAAAAGCGCTCCGTCGCCGTGGTTTTACCGGCGTCGACGTGGGCCGAGATACCGATATTGCGGATGTTTTCGATTTTCCTGCGTTTCATGTTATCCTCCTTCTGTACAAAATTCACGCGTCAAAATCAAGACTTTTAGCACGCGGACACGCCTCGACCATGGTCACGCGCGCGAATATTCGCGGCATGAAACCGGGACGCGATCATGTCTTCGCGTTCAAGATTAAAAAGTTTAAGAGGTTTCGGCTATTCGCCGGAGGCGAAAGAGAGCCGGGCGACGCCGGCCGGCTCTCTTTTAGTCAGCGAGCCGGCTGATAAATAAAGAGAACCGACTTAGAGCGCCGGAGCGAGTGTATATATGAGGATGGGAGTACCCATTGGTTTGCACCTGATTCTTTAGACGAAACCGGGCGCGAAATTGCAAGCAATTTTCTCCAAACGCGATTGACTTTTTCGCGGATGGTCGCGTAATTTGAATCACAATGCAAGCTTCTGAAATTCTCGGACAAGAACTGAAACTACCCTGCGGCGTCGCTATTCCAAATCGCTTCATGAAGTCGGCCATGAGCGAGGTGCTGGGTTCTCCGGATTATAAACCCACGGAACGCCACACGCGTCTGTACCGTACCTGGGCGGAAGGCGGCACGGGGCTGGTCGTCACCGGAAACATCATGGTGGATTCGCGGCAGATCGGTGAACCGGGAAATGTCGTGGTCGAGGACGAAAGCAATCTCGAACTCTTAAAGCAATGGGCCGAGGCCGGCACGGCCGCCGGGAACCATCTGTGGGTCCAGCTTAACCATCCCGGTAAACAAACGCCGAATTTCTTGACGAAGGAGCCGGTGGCTCCCTCCGCCATTCCCCTGAAACTACCCTCCTTCAATACGCCCCGCGAACTTACCGAAGAGGAAATTCGCGAAATCATCGATCGTTTCGGCAAGGCGGCGGGGGTGCTCAAAAAAGCCGGCTTCACGGGCGTGCAAATTCACGGCGCTCACGGGTACCTCGTCAGTCAGTTCCTTTCGCCCCAGCACAATCAACGCAAGGATGACTGGGGCGGCACGATTGAAAATCGCATGCGCTTTCCACTTGAGGTTTATCGTTCCATTCGCGCGGCCGTGGGGAAGGATTTTCCCGTGGGCATCAAATTGAATTCGGCCGATTTCCAACGGGGCGGCTTTACCGAGGAGGAATCCCTGAAGGTAATTGCGGCTCTTTCCGAGGCGGGCGTGGATTTGATCGAAATTTCCGGCGGAACCTATGAAGCGCCGGCCATGACGGGACAAAAGGTCCGCGAAAGCACGCGCCTGCGCGAGGCTTATTTTCTTACTTTCGCCGAGAAAGTACGCGAAGTGGCTCGCGCGCCCCTGGCCGTGACCGGCGGCTTTCGCACGGCGAAGGGCATGATCGAGGCCCGGGAAAGCGGTGCCACGGATCTAATCGGCCTGGCGCGGCCTCTGTGCCTGACACCCGATTTACCCAATCGCGTGCTGGCCGGAGAGGATTTCAAAAGCGATGTGCCCGCCAAAGTGGCCACGGGGATCAAGGCCCTGGATTTCGTCCTGGCGTTGGACATTACCTGGTATGAAATCCAAATCGGTTTGCTGGGCGAAGGCAAACAACCCGACCCCGGTTTGAACCCCTTCCTGGCCGGGCTAAAAGTCGTTTCACGCCTGGGCCTGCGCACTCTAAAAAGACGTCGGGCCTGAGTCCAATACCACCTGCGCGATTGCATAATCACCCGTATGGGAAAGCGAAAGCAAGGTACGCGTGATGCCGCGCCCGCGCATGTATTCGTTCAGAGCGCCGTGAGCAAGTAGATACGGCCGTCCGTGTTCGTCATTGCGTACTTCCGCTTCGCGATACTCAAAGCGAAACTCGGGCCCCGCTCCCAGGCGTTCTCCATCCAGCGCCTTGAGCAGGGCTTCCTTGGCGGCGTAGCGGGCCGCCAGGCTCTGGGCGCCCCGGGTTCCGTCGTGATTCACGCAGTAGCTTCTTTCGCGGCTGGTAAAATACGTTTCCAGGAACCTGGTTTTCCCGTCGTCCATGGCCGCGCGAAACTCGGGCACGAAGGCCATGTCGATTCCCGCCCCGTGAATCATATTTCATAGGCCTCTTCGCGCGTTTGCATGCGCGCGTCCGCGTTCAGCAGAACCCGCGATTCCTGGTCATCGTCCCGGTAGGGGTTCTTCATGCGTCTTTCATACAGGGGCTCCCGGGTGCTCATGCGCGTAGCCCGGTCCCGGCGAATGGACTGCTCTTCGCGTCGCGCCATTCGGCGAAGATACCCGCGACGCGTTTTCTCATCCAGGGCCTCCGTGAAAACATCACCGTGCAGGCACAACAGGAGCGCTCCGATGTGGCCGAAACCCAGGGTCGTAACCAGACCCGCGCGAATTCGCCCGGGCCCTACGCGAATCGCCGTGTCGCTGAAGACCAGGTCCGCGAAGGGTTCCATTTCCTCGTCCACCTCGTCCAGATTGCGATTGGGCGGCAGAATGCCCTGGTTCATGGCTTGCAACAGGCCGATGAGTTGCATGGCCGCCGCCCCGCCCTTCGTATGGCCGGTGACGGATTTTTGAGAGACCACGAAGAGGGGGTTTCCGGGCGTGCGCCCCAGGGCCTTTTGAATTTCGTGATGCAGGCGATTTTCGTTGGGGTCGTTGGCGCGCGTGGAAGTGTCGTGTTTATAAACCGCGGCGATGTCGTCCGCGCCCAGGCCGAAGCGCTCCAGACTCCGACCCAGGGGCGAAAGTTCATCCCCGCTCTTGCGCGCGGCGGACAGGAGTCCCAGACCCGGCGCGGGAATGGAAGCTTGAATGCCGTCGCCGTGGGTGGCGGTATGAGCGATGACGCCGTAAACCGGCAGGCCCATGCGCAGGGCCAGATCGCCTCGCGCCAGCAAAATCGTGCCCCCGCCCTGGGATTCAAGAAAGCCGCCCCGTCGCGCGTCATTGGGGCGACACATGCGCTCGGGCGCGATGCCCTTCGCCAGCATTTCGCCCGTGTCCGCGGTAGCGTTCATATCGCCGAAGCCCAGCATGCCGGCTTCCCCCAGATCGTCGAAGGCGCCCGCGACGACGAAGGAAGCCTTGCCTTCGCGAATCATACCCAGGGCCAGGTCCACGGAGACGCCGGCGGTGGCGCACGCCGCTACGGGCGTTTGTACCGGCCCGGTGCCGCCCACCAGGGAGGTAATCGCCCAGGCCGAGGTGACGTTGATCAAGGCTTCCTGCAGGGCGTCGTGCTGACGTTTTTTATCCATGGGATGATCCAGGTAGAGGCGCTTGAGTTTCCACATGCCGCCCATGCCGCTGCCGGAAGTGTTGCCCACGTCCGCCGGATGCAAATAGCGATACAACTCGAAGGGTTCCATGCCCGCGGCGATAAACGCCTGCGCCGTCGCCACCAGATTAAAAAGCGTGATGCGGTCCACCTGGCGAACCAGATCCCGGGGGATGCCGAAGCGCTCCGCGTCCCAGCCGTCGGGAATCTGTCCCGCCGCGAAACGAGTCATGCTTACGGATTTCAGGACTTTGATCGTTCCGCCCTTGCGACGACGCACGAACCATTGTTCCTTCGCGGGATCGAAAAAAACGTCGGATTCGTCCGGCATGGCTTTCTGAAACGCGCGTGCTTCGTCTTCGTCCGCGGCCGGTATGAGAAAATCATCCTGCAACACAACGTCGGTATAGACGGAAGCGGCCCGAGGATCGAAATCCTGCAGCTCGGGATTTACCAGGCGAATCCCCGTCCCCGAGCGAATTTTCTTTTCGTAGCGCGCGTGGATTTCGTCTTCGCGCAGGGTTTCGCCGGAAGTAATGTCGATCCAGTTATAGCCCTGGGGGCCTTTTTCGTATTTTACCAGGCCCATGGTCCACGCAAGTTCCACCGCGCCTTCAATGGAGAAAACGCCGTCTCTTTCCAGTTCCCAGCGCGTTCGCGCGGAACCTCCCGGACCGACTTCGCCATAACCCACCACGCAAACCATTTCCGCGGGTTCGACGGTTTGCATTCGCTTGCCGGATTGCTCATCATGAGAAGCATTCCTGGTCGGAAAATGTGAATGGATGCCGCCCAGGGGCGTGATTAGCATCGCATCTCGCGCGTCGGCCGCGGTGAGCGAACGCTTGTATTCGTGCAACTCCCGCTTCAGGCGGGCTTCGTTGGTGATGCCTTCGCGAATCTCGTTCAGTGTTTCGCGCAGGCGCGGCGTGGAACCCAGGCCGCCGTCCAGATTGGCCAGAACTACTTCGTCCAATTCCTCGCAGGCCATGAGGCCGGTTAGGAGTAGAGCCATCTCGGCGCGATGAAACGTGCGTGTGCCCGTGCGAGCTTCCAGTTCGGGCGCCACGGAGTCGTTCAACTCCATCAGTCCCGTACCCCGCACCCAGCCGATGCGACACCCGCGAATACGCGCGAAGCGGCCCCAGTCCTCGTACTCGGAGAACCATTTGCGAAACAACGCCTCCAGCGCCAGTTTCATTTCCGCGTACAGTCCGTCCCGCCCGAAGTTGCCGTGATTGGGAGACAGGGGCAAGAGTACCTGGAAGCGTTCCGAAAGCGCGTAGCTATCGCGATACATTTTGGCCAGCGCTCCCATCAGGCGATGCACGCCCAGCAACATAACCCGCGCGCCCGCCAGGGAGTCGCCGTCGATTGCGCTCAACGAGTTTTCCTCGCCCATGGCGCCGAATGGAATCAGATAGTCCGGGCGAAGACCCATTTCGCCGATGTAGTCGGTCAGGGCCTCGATATCACGGAGAGACCCCTGGGAAAAGGGCGCGACGATCAAGCGCGCGCCGGCGCCGGCGTACTTTTGAAATACGCGTTTGTACATGAGAATGCGTTCATCCGAATAGGAACTGGTGGTGGCGATGACGGTCATGCCTCCGGCCAAAAGATTCTTCACCAGTTCCAGCGCGATGGAGTTACGGCCCGCGCCCGTCACCAGGGCCGTACGTCCGTGAAAAGACGCGCCTTCGCTAATGATATTTTCCAGGGTTCGACGGTATGCCCCTTGTTGTTCGGCGTTGGCCTGAAAGCTGTTCCCGGAGTCGTTCGTGCCCGCAATCTCCGCCGCCGGTCGTCCCGTCGTGCCCGCTCGAAATACTTCCTCAACCCAATCCAGGTAGTTGTCACCGGCTGCTTCGCGAAAGTCCGCGACACCTTCCGGCGTTATCTCCAGGCGCGGCCGAAACGGGCCGGTGAAGGGGCGAAAACGTCCCGGCTGGTCGTCTCGCTCGGCGATGCTCATCAGCAGTCGTGAGGTTTCACGGCGACCCATGGAGCGGGCCTTCTTCTCCAGGTAGCTTCGTATTTTCTCGGTTGCTTCCCCGTGAGCGCGAATTCGCTGAATCGTGATTTCGCGTGCTCCCGAAGCTTCTTCCTTACCGTTCACGCTGTTCCAGAAGAGTTCGAGCAAGTCTCGTTTAGCCCACTGTCCGCTTGACGAAAATTCGACGACCCGCGCCGGGTCGAAGCGCGAAAGCATGGAGCGCTCATAGTTTTCGCCTTCTTCGCCGCGGCGACCGTCCGCGAGCACGGCGGTATCGGCTTGAGCGTCCCGCACGCGATCCCGGTCGGCCTGAATGAGGAGCGCGAAGGGGTCCTGCCCCGCGGACGTTTGTCCCAGGCGCCACATGCGGCTGAACACTCCGTTCACGCCGAAGTATTTATTTTCCAGTTCTTCCAGGGCCTTCGGGTCCACCGCCGGGCCGCTTGATTCTCCCCCGGCGGCGCGTCGAGGAATCGCCAATCCTATTTGGGACCCGTGCAGATCCAGCGCCCCGTCCAGCCAGGCCGCGGCCTCACTCTTGCTTTTCAGGCGTCCACGCAGACCCATGGGGCTCAGCGCGCCTTCGCCGGCGGACAGATCCGATCGGGCCAGCAAGCTGACCGCGGCGGACGCGGCGAAAATTCTACACGGAGGCATCAGTCGTTCCTCGGCCATGTGCGCGAAGATGTCGGCGCGGCTGAAATTCCCGGGCATGTGGTTCTTGACGAACTCGTCGAAGACGCCTCGCAGGAATGGGCCGGGCCGATCGTACTTCGCGTTTTTGGCGATGGCGGCTCCCAGGTCCTTAAGGGATTTGTCCTGCGCGCCGTCCAGGGCCTGCGTATTGAACTCCGCTCCCAGATCGGCCAGGGCCTGATTACGCTTACTCGAATTGCCCTGAAAGATTTCCTCCATGGAAGCCGTTTCGATGATTTCGTCGGGGCGCACACCCGCTTTCACCGCCAGGAGGGTCTTCAGGCCGTCCATGATTTCAAACGGCGCGTCGGTCATTTTTTCGGTCGTCCGTTTCGCGGGGGGCGTCGGCGAAACCGCGGGCGTGGGGCTATCCTCCGGCCCGGCTTCGGTTCGCGCGTGTCCGTCGGGTACCGGGTTTTCGGCCCGCGTGACTTTCGCCGCCGGCCGAGGCGAAGGTACGTCTTCCAGCTCGTAAAATACCTGGGCGCGATTTTCCTCGATATGCAGCACGCGCGGCATGGCGGAAACCGGAACTTCCTTTAGAGTCTGACGTGCCATGCCCGCCAGGTCTCCCCGGGGCCCGATGTCGATCAATTCACGGACTTGCTCCTTGAGCAAGAGATGTTCCTGAGTACCGATCCACAGAACCGGGCGCGCGAATTGATAAGCCAGCAGTTCAATCAAAAGAATATAGCGCAGCCGGGGAACGGCCCGAAGCAGCGCGCCATTGGATGCTACTGCAAACGAATGTTCACCCAACAGCTCCGCGAGTACGGGACTACCGCTTTTTTCCAGGACGAGTTCCGCGTATTCGCGGGTGGGCGCGAAGGGTGCGGCCGTCAGGTTGGGAATATAGCGATGGTCCAGGACGGAGTAGTCCTTATCCGGGTCCAGGTCCCGACGCAACACCACGCGAAATTCGTCCACTCCGCCGGACAAAAGCGAGGAATGAAAGGGCACGTCGATGCCCGGAAGTCGTTTAAACACTCGATGTCCTTTCGCTTTCGCGCGCAGCTTTTGTTCGAGCACCTCCAGGGCTTCAATATAACCGGTTATGCTGTATTGCTTGTCGCGAATATTAAAGTTAACGACTTCCAGGGCGCGGCCCGTTTGCTCGTGGGTCTCAGCCACCATCCCTATAATGTCCGCTTCCTTCAGGCCAAGGGACGGGTTGGCCAGGACGACGGACATGCCGAACGGACTACGGCCCTGGTCGTCGCGCTCCACCAGCTTCTGCATGGTCAAGCCCCGGTGGTGTACGATGCGAACCACCGCCTCAAGATCCAGGATGTCCCGACAGGCCAGTGCCGCGTACTCCCCCAGCGAATGTCCGGCGAAGAACGCGTCCTCGGCCAGAAGACCGTTCGCCTTCAAGACCCGATGATCGGCCACCGCCTTGACGACCAGCGCGGGTTGAGTGAACTCGGTAAGATTCAAAACACCCTGGGGATGTTTTTTAATTTCGTCACCCACGCGAATTTGAGCGGGATTGTCCCGTGTGATTTCCAGCAGGGAGAAGCCCAGCTCTTCGCGGGTAAGTTTTTCCACTCGATCCCAGACTTCCCGGGCGGCGGGAAATCGATTGTAAAAGTCCATGCCCATGCCCCGTGCCTGGGACCCCTGCCCCGTAAACACGTAAGCCGTGTGCGGGGGCAACAAGACGGCTCGTCCATTATAGACGACATCGCCCGCCGAATTCTCCATGGCGATGGTCATGATGCGTCGTCCGTCCCGATTCGCCGTGTGTTTGATCTCGACGAACAGCTCCTGGTCGGGCAGGACCGGCGCCTCAAAGCGTGATTCCAAACTCTCCACCAGTTCGCTTCTCCCGCGAAGAACGCCGTCGATCAACAGACGCATGGCCTGCGATGACGTCCACATGCCGTGGGTAATGGGTTCTCTCAGACCGGCCTGGACGGCGAAATCCCGATTTAGATGGATGGGATTGAGGTCCCCCGACGCGGCGGCGTATTGAGCGGGATCTCGGGGCGAACGGACCGCGGCACCGAAGGCACGGTAGGGTTTTTCCAGGGGGACATCCCGGTCAGCTATCTCGAACAGTTCGGTCAGGGCAAAGATGGGGTTGCTCGTCGCGTTTTCGGCGTCCAACTGAATGCGTCCGACTTCCATGCCGGCGCGCAGCAGGCGCCCGCGAAAACGCAGGCGGAGTCCTTTTCTTGACGCGGCGGGCTCGCGGATTTCTAGTGCTTCGCTGAATTCCAGGCGCAGAAGGTCTCCGGGAACAATGGTTGCCTGGAGTTCCAGCCAATCGGTTTCCTTCAAGAGTTCCACGCCCGCCCGGTTGGGGACGCGAAACGCAATCGGAGGGAAATCCGTACGGGTACTTTCGCCGGCACGGGAGCGAAAATCGCCGCGAATAAAAAACTCACTTTTGAAATCCGCCAGGGGACGGTCCTCACCCGATGAAGTCGGCAATACGATTTCACCGGTTATTCGAGCC
>CAZGYS010000255.1:0-8633 GCA_964530305.1 uncultured Leptospiraceae bacterium | reverse complement strand
TGAGCGACCCGCGCGACGCAGAACATCCGCGTGACGTATGCGATAGCGGGATTGTTTGGGCTTCAGGGCGACGGCGCGACGAGCTTGCTCCACGGCCCGGTCATGCCGCCCGTCGATGGACAGCATGATGGCGAATTCCGAGCGAACGTAGGCGCTGGCGGGGCCGACGGAAAGATAGCGGTCATAGAGCCGGATGGCTTCCTTAACCCGACCACGAGCCTGCGCCAGATACGCGTCTCTTAAAATGAGATCCGGGGAGCGGTTGTCCGGTTGCGTCCGGGAACCGGGAGCCCCGGAATCGTGGGCAAGAACGGGAGTAAGAAATCCCGTAACCGGCAACGCCACGACGACGAAGAGGCTCAACGCGCGGAGCAGTCTCGACATAAAGAGAAGCCTCGGGACGTGGAGAAAGCTCGCCGTGAGGAGAAGGTCCGAAACTGGTGTGGACGCAATCAGGCGTCCCGCCGCCGGCCCGCGGAGGAAGATGGAGAAAAATCTTATCACCAGTGGGTCTCCGGGCGTTAAGGGATCAGAGCGTGAAGATCAGCTTTTTTTCTTTGCCAGGGATTCGCGCTTCTTGCGTTTTAGACGCTGACGGCTCTTGCGATGTTTCTGCATTACTGCTTTTCTTTTGGAATTTGCACCCATATATCCAGTGATCCGGACTTCGGTGCCCGCGACCAGTTTTTTTTAATTTCGACGCGGCCCGGGGAAGCGCCGCCGAGGCCGACCGGCCGATAATGGAAACAGGCTCCCATGATCTGGAAACTGGTACTTCGACAAATCGGTAAGCACTGGCGCGGCCTGTCCGTGATCCTCCTGATCTGGATCGGGGCCGGTTACTACATCTTCAATTACCAGCATCAGGCGCTGACCGTCCTATCGGGCTGGTTCGTGTCCCTGCCCGCTCCCGGCACCCAGGACCCGGCCGCCGCCTACAAGCTGGTGAAAGCGGCCGAGGAACGGCTCAAACAAGGCCATGTAGGCCTGTGGTGTCGCCTGGTGGATTCGGAAAGCTGCACCGCTCAACGGCGGCAGCAAGGTGAAATTCGACTGAACATGATGCAGAGAGCCTGCGACAAGCATCGCGGGCGCTTCAAGGGTGAAGAAGCCATCTATCGCCCGCACTGGCTCGTGCGCCTGCGGACCTGGAATCTGAACGCCGCCCGGGATCCCGCCAGCGTGGATCCCGACGATCTCCCGGCACCGGATGAATACTGGCGCAAGAACCAGAGCCTGGTCCTGGAGTCCCTCCGGGACATCGTGGCCGCGCTGAGTTATGCTTATGAAATCCCGCCGTCGGTCCGCGACGACAAAACGAAGGGCACCTGGCTGGTAGCCGAGATGGCGGCCGAACTCTCCCGGGCCCTGTGCCTGGACACCATCGGGATCATGGCCTGGGGCGATTACATCGACTTCCTGGAACTGCGCGCTTACAATGAGCTCAGAAAGGAACTGCCCCGTTTCGAACAACAGTACATCTTTCCGGCCGAACAGGAACTCCGCGCCCTGGATAAACTACGCGAAAACCCCTCCTATGCCCGGGCCCTGCAGGAATACGCGGGAGCATCGCCGCCCGTGGGCGGCATCATCGCCGGTTGCCAAAGAGGGCCCTTCAAACTGGTTTGCGTTTCACCCGAGGAGACGCTCAAGATCTACAACAAGTTGCTCTACATTTTGCCCGCGCGCTCGCGCCCCGGCCTGCCGGCTCGCGTGGACTATCGCCTGCGATTGGGGACGCTGTATCTATTTCGCGTCAATCGCGGCGAAAGCGAATTCACGGGCAAGGCGCTGGACAACCTCCATGCCGCCACGCGCTGGTTCGCCACCGAAAAGCCGGCGCGCATGGAAATCGCCCGCCTGCATCTAAAGCGCAAGGAATACTCCCGGGCCTTCGAACAGATGCGTCAGTTGAGGCTCATGGGCATGAAAGGCCGCGAGTACCGCCGCGTCATGCGCCTTACTCTCATGGGCATGGGGCGCTTCGCCGACGCGGATTGTTTTTCGGAACTCGCGGATCTGGCGTATGGAAAGCGTGCCCACTGCGCGCGACTGGACCTTTGATGCGTGTTTCCCGGGTTTCTTCTACCGGGTAATCTTGCAGTTGGGCAGGGCTTCTTTCAGGCGTTTGACGCCTTCGTCGGTAACACCCGTCCGGGCAAGGGTCAACCATTGCAGCAGCTTGAGTTGCTTCAGCTTTTCCAGGCCGGCGTCGGTAACCTTCGTGCCGTCCAGCGCCAGACCCTGTAGTCCGGTGAACTTGCCGATGCGTTCCAGGGCATCGTCCGTAACTTTCGTATCCTTCAATATGAGCCAGTGGGGCTTAATATTGAATTCAGCCAGGCGCGCCAGGGCCGCGTCGGTAATGGCCGTGCCCGAAAAGTCCAGCGACGTGAGTCGTTTCAAGCTCTTCAGATGCACAAGCCCGGCGTCGGTAATGCGAGTGCCGGCCAAACCCAGGGCCTCCAGGCGCTCCAGTTTTACCAGGTGAATCAAGCCGTCGTCGCCGACGCTGGTGCCGTCCAGTCGCAATCCCTCCAATTGCTTTAGCTTGCCCACGAATATGAGACCGGCATCGCTGATCTTCGTATTGGGAAGATCGATATTCTTCAGGGCGGACAGGGCTTCGACGCCTTTCAGCGTGGCGTCGTTGATTTTCGCGCCGGAGAGGTTCAGATAGTCCAGGCGCGGCAAGGCCTTGAGTTTTTCCAGTCCTCCGGCCGAAGGCTTGATGAAATCCAGATTCAAACGCTGGAGCTTGCGTAAATCTTCGCTCTTGTACTTCTTGCCCAGTCCATGGAGATAAACCCGGGCATCCTCCACATTGGCCTCGCAACCGCCGAGGGCGAGCATGGCCGCGAATGCCGGCATTATCAGGGTGAATCGTTTTCGAAAAATCATTGCATGCCTATCCTTTTGCCATTGGACGAACACCGAGGGCATCCGAGCGTAAAAAAACCGTCGACCGGAGCCGACGGTTTTCCCGAGGAGCATTCCCCTCCAGATCCCAGGGGTGATTACTTTTTATCGCCCTTGTTATCGGTGGTCTTATCTTCCTTTTTGTCTCCCGCGGGAGGAGCTTCACAACCGCCCTTCTTGCGGAGGGTCTGGTACAGGGAGATCTTGTTTTTCAGGAAGTCCTTCTTATCGAATTCCTTGTTGGGCTTGATTACGATAGTCTCGCGCATTTCGTCGATGAGCTTGTCCAGCTCACGCTTGATTTGCTGGCGCTTGAGGCGGCCAAAGGCGATGCGCATGCAATCGTCCAGAGGCACGTTTTTCATCTTGGGGAATTTCGTGCGCAAACGCAGACATTCCTTTTCCTTCATGTCCTCGGTGATCTTGATGCGTTTCTCCATCTGCTCCTGAACGTAGAGACGGGAAACCGCGTCGAGGACGATCTGCTCGATGATGCCCTTGATGACCGGACGCTTGAGAAAGCCGGACTCCGCGGCGATTTGCTCCACCATGCGCCAGTCACGATACTGCTTGTAGTTGAGGGCCGGGTTGAGCTGATTTTGAATCAGGGCCACTTCCGGCTGCCGACGGGGATTCACGGGAGCCTGACAGAGAAGCTTGGAGAGCGTGGTCTTTTCCACGTTTTGCAGGCGAGCCAGCTTCTCGATGGAAATCTTGTATTGCTCTTGAAATTCCTCGTCGGTGATCTTGTGACCGCCGATTTGCTCGATGGTTTCGCCTTTCTTAAAACAGTAACCCAGGGAAAGCATCATTACGTGGGAGACGACCAGCAAGGGGATCATCATCTTGCGCTTTCCGCTAAAAAAGCGATTCTTAAGTTCCGCAAAGCTCATGCTGTTAACCTTCAATATTAATTGATTGTGCTCGAATCAGGGGAGATTTACGCGAATACAAACATGGAAGACCGCGTTCGAATGACGGGAAATTCAAGCACTTCACAATGGGAGTAGTTCGATTTCCCCACAAATCGAGCCCCATGCATTTTCCGCATCCTCTTTTTAATGTCTTATACCACGATGGAGCGGGGGCCTGGACATTCAACGGGCGGAACCGGCTTTCTCCGGCTCGGCCTGCTTGAGTAACGGCTCGGCGATACGTTCCAGTTGATCGATGAGTTCCATCAACAACGCCGGACCGGTACTGGAAGCCTGATAGTAGAGCGTGTCCGTCTTACCGGGCATGAGCGATAGGCGGGTGTTCTTTTTCATGATGCCGACGACATGGGCGGGCGGCACCTTGAAGGAATCGCCCGCGGTGAGGCGTACTCGATTACCCGGCTCTTCCATCAGGGACTGAAATCCGGCGATGCCCGCCAGCACGCGAATGCGCTCCACCTGGACGAAGTTCTCGGCGATTTCAGGCATACGGCCGAAGCGATCGGTCATTTCTCCCTGGAGTCGCTCCACTTCAGCGGGTTCCAGCGCCGCCTCGAAACGTTTATAGAATTCAATGCGCTGCCTGGTGTCGGCGATGTATTCCTCGGGCAACAGATAGTCCACATTGAGCCCCAGGGTACAGCGCACTTCCGCGTCGTCGGCCGAACCCTGCAGGCGCTTCACCGCGCTTTCCAGCAGCTTCACGTAGAGCTCATAGCCCACGTCCATGATATCGCCGGATTGTTCCTTACCCAGGATATTGCCGGCGCCCCGAATCTCCAGGTCCCGCATGGCAACCTTGAAACCGCTGCCCAGTTCCTGGTATTCCTGAATGGTGTTCAGGCGTTTCTGGGCCTGCTCGTTCATGACCCGGTCCCGGGAATAGAACATATAGGCGTATGCCTGGCGATTGGATCGCCCTACTCGCCCGCGAATCTGATACAACTGGGAAAGCCCGAAGTGATCGGCCCGGTCCACGATCAGGGTATTTACATTGGGCATGTCGATGCCGCTTTCGATGATGGTGGTAGTCACCAGCACGTCGTATTTCTTTTCCACGAAGTCCAGCAGGGTATCCTCGATCTGCTCTTCCATCATGCGGCCAGGCAAGATGGTATACGAAGCGCGCGGCACGAGATTGCGAATCCGATGAGCGGCCGCCTCGATGGTTTCAATGCGATTATGTAAAAAGAAAACCTGACCGCCTCGTTCCAGTTCCCGCATGACGGCTTCGCGCAGCACGGCGTCGGAATCCTCCATGACGTACGTGCGTACCGGCAGGCGATCCCGGGGCGGCGTCTGGATCACCGAAAGGTCGCGAATGCCCACCAGGCTCATGTGCAGAGTGCGGGGAATGGGCGTGGCCGAAAGAGTCAGCACATCCACCAGTTTCTTCATGGACTTGATGGCTTCCTTGTGCGTGACACCGAAGCGTTGCTCCTCATCCACCACGAGCAAGCCCAGGTTGCGCGGTCGGACGTCCTCCGACAACAGCGCGTGGGTGCCGACCACCAGGTCGACATCGCCTTCGCGCAGGGCCTTTTTGACGGCGGTAACTTCTTTCTGCGTGCGAAAGCGGGAGATCCAGTCCACGTTGATGGGGTAATCGCGAAAGCGTTCCTTGAAGACGCGGAAATGCTGGAGGGCCAGGATCGTCGTGGGCGCGATGAGCACCGCCTGGCGGCCGGCCATAATCGCCTTGAAAACGGCGCGAATGGCCACTTCGGTCTTGCCGTAACCCACGTCCCCGCAGATGAGTCGGTCCATGGGACGGGGCGTTTCCATGTCCGTCTTGACCGCTTCGATGGCCGTCATCTGGTCCGGTGTTTCGTCGAACTGGAAGGCCGCCTCGAATTCATCCTGCCAGGCGCTGTCCGGCGGGAACGAGAAACCCTTCTTGGCCATGCGCATGGCGTAGATCTCGATCAGGTTTTGCGCCAGCTCCTCGATGCGTTGCTGGACGCGCTCCTTGATTTTCTTGAAGGAAGACTTACCCAGGGAGTCCAGGCGCGGCTTGTCCGAAGAAGACAAATACCGCTGCACCATGGAAATCTGATCCAGGGGCACGAACAGGCGATCTTCGTCGGCGTATTCCAGAACCAGGAAATCACGTTCGCGCCCGGCGGCCTTGACCCGCTCCAGCTTGACGAACTTGCCCACGCCGTGATTCACGTGCACGACGTGATCGCCTTCCTTCAGGTCGATGAATGATTCCAGGGGCGCCGACGCGGTCTTCTTAAAGCGCGAACGACGCTTGTAGCCGCGACCGAAGATATCGGCGTCGGTCCAGACGTGAAAATCGTCCTCGGGCCAGGACCAGCCTTCGCGCACGGCTCCGCGGCAGACCCGGATAACGGCGTTTTTAGGAGTCGCCGTCTTCTTCGCGGCGGTTTTCTTCGTGGATGTCTTCTTTTTGCTTTTCCTGGGGGAGACTCCGCCCAGTTCGAAAAGCGGCGGTTCGTCTTCGTCGAGTATTAGAACCTTGATGCCGGCCTGGTCGCGAAAGATCCCGGCGATGCGATTCAACTGGGCCGTATAGGGACTGGTAATGCAAATCGTGGCGCCGTTCGCGGCCAGGGAAAAAACATGCTCACGCACTTCCCGAATGCGCCCCTTGAACCCCGTCACTTGAGTCAAGACCGGCCTATTCAGATCCGCTTCGCCGTCGTCCGTCTCACCATCCCCCGTTGCCCCGTTGCCCCGTTCATCCGTTGCACCGTCCTCCGTTTCACCGTTAGACCCTTCACCCGTTAGACCGTTCCCCGTTGCCCCGTCCGCCGTCTCACCGTCCCCCGTTTCACCGTTAGACCCTTCACCCGTTAGACCGTTCCCCGTTGCACCGTCCCCCGTTTCACCACGAATCCCCAGGGCTTCTAATCGCAGAACATCGCGATCGCCGTCGTATTCCTCCCCCAGGGGAAAGGACTCGACCAGCAGGGATTCCACGGGCAGGCACACGCGATTTTCGCTTTCGCGTTCGTAGAGCGTGCGATACTCCCGCTCCAGGCGCAGGGCTCGTTCCCGAACTTCACCGGCGGGAAACATTATGATGCGCGGCGGCGTGGGGAACACATCCGGCAGGGCGACGGCCGGCATTGCCAGGGAAAACAATTCTCCGAGACCGCCGTGGTGCAGTTGTGAAATAGTCCGGTGGCGGGGCTCGATGCCTTTTTGAAAGTAATCATGGTACTCCGCCAGCCAATCGGGACGATCCAGCAGGGACGGAAAGGCGTCTCCCATGAGCGTTTCGGTCAGCGCGCGACTCTCGTCTTCGGTAAGTACGATTTCAGCCGCGGGGAGGACCAGCACCTCGGACAGCTTGTCCCGACCAATCTGGGAATCGATGTCAAAGGCCCGCACGGACTCGATGATATCATCGAAGAAATCCACGCGCACGGGCCCCATGGCCTGGGCCGGGAAGATATCTACGATGGAACCCTTGACACAGAATTCACCAGGGACTTCGACCCGCTCCACGCGCTCATACCCCAGGTTCAACAACCCGGTCTTGAGGTCCGACGGGTCCAGGGTCTCATCCACCCGCAATTGAAGTCGCCCGCGACTGATGCGGGCCGGATCCGGCAGGGCCTGACGTATCCCTTCGGGGGAAGTAAATACCAGGGGCGGCTGTTCATTATTCAGGGCATGCAGAACCCGCACCCGCTGGATGCTGATCTCACGGCTGGCCCGGGAATATTCATAGGGAATGCCTTCATAACCGGGGAAATACGCGGCCCGCTCCTGTCCCAGGTAAAAGGCCGCTTCCGCCGCCATGGATTCGGCCGCGGCATTGGACGCGGCCACGATGATAATGGGCGTCGATTGATCGCCGCCGGTACTTTTCTTCTTCAGGGCCCCGGATGATTGCTCCGAAGGATTAAGGTAGGTGTAGGCCGAAGCAAGAGCGAAAATTGCCGCCGAGGAAGGTAGCCCGCTCCGAAAAACGGGACTCTCAAACGGATCTCCGCCCGAATCGAAATGTCGCTCCTGGAATCGACGCAGAACGGATTGCATGCTGACAACGTAGAAGGTCCGGGTCGGCGAAGCGCCCGAAATTCGACCGGGAAAGTCAGGTTGGCAAGAGCCTTTCCGGCGACAAGCCTTTTTGAAATTGCTTGAAACCTGACCCGGTGCCGCCGGTCCTACCTAAATCCACTGGAAGGGAAACATGACATCAAAACGCCGTACAACTCTTACGGATATTTCGCGCGCCGCCGTAATTCCATTGCTCTACCTGGGACTTCTCTCCGGTTCCGTGAGCCTGTGGCTGCACGCCGGCCCCGCCGACTTCGATGCGTCGGGTAAGTATCGCGCGGGGCGATTCCAGGAAATCATCCGCCGCTACCGGCATCGCGCGCCCACGAAGAAAATGGACTTATACATACTCGCGCGCACGTACGAGGAGCTGGCGGACTCCGCTCGACCGCGCAATCCCTTCCCCCGTACGCTGGCGCGAGCCTTCCGCGGTTATCTGGCCGTGGCGGGCATTCGCTGTCCGACGCCCCGGGGTCGCGCCGCCCGTGAAAGCGATTTCGTAAAATGCATTCGCGCGAAGAAGCCCGTCTATCGCCATCACCTGGAGCGAGGCGCGGTACTGCACGCCATGGATCTGGCCCGGGACAACGGCCTGCGAAGTCTTCGCGCCGCCCTGCCCGGCCTGGTGGATTTCGCGGACAATGATCCGGTGAATCGCCGTCTTTATACGAAGATGATCGGCATGGAACTACGTGCCGGGCGCCCCACCAGGGCCCGCCAATTGGCCGAGAGTAAAACTCATCT
>CAZGYS010000254.1:0-8636 GCA_964530305.1 uncultured Leptospiraceae bacterium | reverse complement strand
CGCCACGGACAAACCTTCCACACGAAAAAATGCGTCCGCCTGGAAACAGGCCTCGATACGGGCGGCCAGTTCTCTTTCCACGTCACCGGCCGGGCCGTTGCGTTCAGCTTCCCCGGGATCGGTTTCGCGCTCGGCGCCCGGGGGCACGCCGCGCAGCACCAGGAAATGCAGCCGGAAGCAAATGGCCAGAATCATTAGAACAATCAACCAGGCGCCGATGTATTCCAATCGCGGCCCGCGCAGAATGCCCACGATGGCGACCGTGAGCACGCTCGCCCCCGCTCCCCAGTAGACCAGCAGCTTTCGCACGCGCCTGCTCCGGTCATCCAGCTCGTCGCCCAGGCTATTCCCGGCCATGACGACCCCGGCGACCACCAACCCCAGCGAAAGCAACGCCGGTACGCTTGCCCTTAATACGGCGCCCTCGTCGGCTCCCATGGACGCGGTCAGGGTTCGGCCGGGGCCCATGGACCAGACGAAGGTCAGCAGGATTTTCAACACCAGCACACCCCAGTGCAAGAGGCCCGGCCTGAACTTCGCGTCCCGTACGGCCAGCGCAAACAGCCACACCCAGAAAGTCAGCCCAATTTGTAGCGCGAAGGCGGACAACTTCAAGAAAGCGGGCGCGTTTGCTTTAATGAGAATCGGGAACAGCAAAGAGGCCGTGGTTCCCGCTCCCATCATCAAGGCACAGAGCCGCTCCAGGCTTCGCGTGCGCGCGACGACGAGCCCCGTAAGCAAGAGCACGTGGGACATGGCCGTGATTCGCCCCGCGTCCAGAATCTCCAGTTGCGTCATGGCCCGTTCGCCTTTGCCCCGGGCAGACGCGACCACAGGCGCGGGATCTGATGCTGCAGTAAGGGCCCGACGTCATTGTCCTCAAAGGAGCGAATATATTTTTTTATTAGCGCGAAGGCGTGATCATCGCCCGGGTCCAGGTACCAGAAGGCCGTGAGGTCGGCCAGGTTCTTGATCCCGGGCAAGGTGTAAAAGTCCATCCCCGGCGGCCCGGTTCGAAACCAGGCTTCCCAGATTCCCAGTAACTTGCCCCGATCCCCCAGGGGCATGCGCGCCGTGTACAGGGGATCCCCCGCCGGCAGGCGACGCAGGCTCGTTTGAATTTCCATCGCTCCGCCCCGGGGCCCCACGACGATATCGCGCCCGCCGCTCAAGGGCTGCCCCACGTCCCGGCCCAGGACATAGGCGATGTCGCGGGGATCGCCTATGGTGCGCTCGGAGCTTCGCGCGTGTCCGGGTGAAACAAGATAGGGCTCATTGGACAAACGCGCATAGGAAACCATAAGGCGATTGTCCGCCGGCCATTGGAAATCAACGCCCGCCAGCAACACGCGATGATGATTGTGTTGAGCCAGCACGACGCCCAGGGGGCGATCGCCTTCTAGAATCACGTGCACGGCGCCGTGAATATCCAGTTCATGCCAGGCCAGACGGTTCCCCAGCAAGGACGCCATGCTCTTCTTAAACCAGCCCAGACCCGCCGGCAGGCCGCTATAGGCGAACACCGCCGAATACTTCAGAAAAGTCAGGGTTCTTTCGCGCCCCTTCCAACGAAGAACGTCTTGATAGACCCGTGTATATAAAACGGGAGTCACGCGGGGCGGACGCATTTTAACGGCCTGCTCGTGCTCAATGCGATAGTCCAGATATAGATCTTCATTCTCGGCGATGCGCGCCAGCAGCGCACGATCCACCTTCTCGTGCACCACGCGACCGGAGCGACTTCGGCTGCGCACGACGCAGTGGGGCAGATAGTCCCGGTAAAACGAAATGGGCGGATACGAATCCGGCGCGATAAAAACCCGGGGCTGGTACTTTTTCAATAAAGCCCGCGTCGAGGGCGAATGCAATTCCTTCATGCGCGAAGGTACTTTCTCGAACGCCGCCGCGAAGCTCGGCTCACCGGAACCACCGGCGTTTTCGCTTTTGCAATAGGGCTTCGAGCAGCCGGCACCGCTCCATCCGGCCAGTATGCAAATCGCCGCGACCGAAACGGCGCCGATAATTCTCTTTCGATTGGCTTTCATCCAGTTCCCATCGTCATATCACGACTTTCAAGAAGGTGCCAGAAACAAACGATAGGCATCATTCTCCGTTTCGTCCACGAAGAAAAAATCCAGTCGATTCAGGGACTCACGAAACGCCTCCCTTTCCTCGGGAGGTACTTCCAACCCCACGAGCACCCGCCCGGAATAGCCGCCGTGGGAACGATAATGGAAGAGGGAAATATTCCAGCGCCGACCGGCGGCTTCCAAAAACTCCGTCAGGGCACCGGGCCGCTCGGGAAACTCAAAGCGATACAACAACTCGTTTCGCGCGCCCCGGGAATGACCACCCACCATGTGGCGAACATGCGTCTTGGCCAGCTCATTGTCCGTCAAATCGCGGTGCGAAAATCCTTCCCGGTTGAGGGCCTCGGAAAATTCAGCCGCTTCGGCTCCGTCGCGAATGGAAATGCCCACGAAGATTTCCGCTTCCTCCCGAGAGTCCAGGCGGTAGTTGAATTCGGTAACATTGCGTCCGCGAAACACCCGGGCGTTGAGAGCCAGCAGGGCCCCCGGCCGCTCGGGAATACGCACGGCGAACAGGGCTTCTTTTTCACCGCCGGTCTCGGTTCTTTCCGCGACGAACTGCAGGCGATTGAAATTCATGTTCGCGCCCGAACAAATCGCAACCAGCGTACGCCCCTGGAGATTTTCCCGGCGAATATAATTCTTCATGCCCGCCGCGGCCAGCGCGCCCGACGGCTCCATGATCACGCGGGTATCGCCGTAGATGTCCTTGATGGCCGCGCAAATTTCGTCCACTTCCGCCGTAATAAAATCGTCCACCAGTTCCCGCGCCAGAGCCAGCGTATTGTCTCCCACGCGACGCACGGCCGTACCGTCCGCGAACAGACCCACGCTCTCCAGCTCCGTATTACGACCCGCGCGTACGGAATCCATCATGGCCGTACTGTCCGCCGCCTGCACGCCGACGATCTTAATTTCCGGCCGCGTCCATTTGAGCATGGCCGCCACACCCGCCAGCAACCCGCCGCCTCCCACGGGTAGAAAGACCACATGGGGGTTGGCTTCTTCCATCAACAGCTCATGACCGATGGTTCCCTGTCCGGCGATGACGTCGGGATCATTGAAGGGATGCACGAATACGCGACCGGATTCATGGGCCAGCTTTTCGCAGTATTCGGCCGCCTGAGTAAAATTATTTCCATGTAGCTCCACGGAACAGCCGTGGGCACGCACGGCCTGAACCTTAATGGGCGGAGTCGTGGCGGGCATCACGGCCACGGCGTCGAGTCCCAGTTTCGCGGCGCCCAGGGCGACTCCCTGCGCATGATTTCCGGCGGACGCGCAAATGACACCCCGCTGTTTTTCGTCCGCGTCAAGCAGGCGCATGCGATTGTAGGCCCCGCGAATCTTAAAGGAAAAGATCGGCTGAAGGTCTTCCCGCTTCAGGAGTATATCATTTCCCAGGGACGCCGACAGCCCCGGGGCTTTCTCCAGCGGAGTCCGACGGGCGACTTCATACACCCGCGCCTGGAGGATTCTTTTGACCATGTCATGCATCATGCAACTCTTCGGCCGAGAGTTCGGCTCACTCTTCAGTTCAGTTCAGTTCGGTTTTCGGCAGCACCCATCGCCTCGGGCGAAAACGCAGACGGGGCAAAAGCTTACGCAGGCGGCGAATCGCTATCAGGCGTTGTGCCGGAGTGTCCTTCTCGTTCAAACGCAAGGTCGGTCCCAGACGTTCATTGAGCAACCAGATAAATAGTCCGCGCCAATTTACCGGGAAATCGTCGGGCGAACTCACGGTGGAACGGTCCAGGGATTCGACGGCATCGAGCGCAAACTCAACGCTCGCTCTTAATTCGTAAGAAGGATAAGGTTCCAGGAGCACCTTTAGATCAAACAGCGCTTGTCGGTCCATGGGACCCTTGTTGCCCCGGGGGCGACCGGGAAGAGCACGATACCGCGCGAAGGTCGTGCGCAGCAAGGGCAACAAAACATCGCGCTTCATGCGCGTCCTTCCGCGATACACCAGATACATCAATACCAACCCTTCCTCGGAACGGTATTCGGGGTACTTTCTCCGGAGCCGCGCGCCCAGTTCCATGAGCGGCTTGCGAAAACCCCGAGGATCGAGAGTCGCCACGCAGCTCAAGCGCATATGGTGTTCATCCGTTTCCCGCAAGAGTTTGAGCAGGATCGGAAGCGCGGGTTTATAATCGGCCGCGGCCGGCACTCCGCACAGCTCGTCGGACAAATGCAGCTTCGCGCTGATGGATTTTAATTGCGCGGGAGACAGGCGACTCAGGCCGAAAACATTGGCCAGATACGTGGCGATTTTCGCATTACGCTTGTCCAGAATAAGACGCGTAAACAGATCCACATTGGCGGGAGCGATTTCCTGCAGGTAACGCCACTCCACCGGCGGTATGATCACGTAGATACTCTTAAAGTTCTCCTTCGAACGCCGCCTCGACAAGGCCACGATCTTACCCACGATGGTTCGTTCATCATCGCCCGGTTGAACATAGAGATCCTTATACTTACGCTCGAATTCCGCGGCCATGGCACGCATACGATTGGGCATGGTGCTCACCGCGGGCACGAAAGCATCCACATTAAACAGAAAACGAATAGGGTCTATGATACGCAGGGGACGGTCCGGAAATATGCTCAAGCGAATGGGGTTGTGCGCGTTTCGCAATGCCTGCTTGAGCTCGGCCGGCGAAAGACCGGGCTTTTTAGCCAGGGCCAGCGCGATGAGACCCGACACGAAGGGCGCGCTGAAGGATGTTCCGGAAAATTGGTCCATCCCGCCCCGGGAATTCAGGGACCAGATGCCGGCGCCGGGCGCGTGGGCGTCGATTTCCCTTCCCCGGTTGGTGAAAATAGCCGGGAAACCGTCACCGTTCAGCGCCGCCGCGGTAATGGTATATGGATGCGCCGCGATGGGTTGCGAGGACACCGGCATTTTATCATTGCCGGCGGCCACCACCACCGGGACGCCCAGGCGTTCACATTCGGCAAAGGCCAGGTCGTAGACGCGCCCCGCTGAACGCGCATGGGCGGCCGTCCGGCGATGGAAGCGCCTCAATCGAAGGCGATAGTCGGGTCCGGGTTCCGGGAACACTCCGTCGTAGTCCGTGCCGAGACTGATATTGATCACGTGCGCCCCGTACGCGAGGGCGCGGGCGATGCCCTCCAGGATCATCATGTCGCTCGTGTGGCTTTCGTCTCCGGATACTCCGCCGCCGATTACCTGGATGGGCATGATGGTCGCATCAGGCGCGACACCCATCGCACCGCCCAGTCCCGGCGGATTGGCGGCCGCCACCGCGGCGACGGCGGTACCGTGATCCAGTATGCGAAATTTCCCATGGCCTTCGGCGATTTCGCCCGTGACGAAGCGCGAGCTGTTCGTAAACACCGAGTACGGATGCCGGATGCGCCCCTTAAACGGCACCAGCCCCGTCGCCATGCCGGAGTCCAGAATCGCGATGTTAATTCCCTTGCCCCGGGTTTTTTCCCAGATTTTTCGCAGGTCGTAGTCGTCGATGTACCACAGGGGAACCTGGCCCCGGGCGAAACCCTGCCGGCGGCCATGAACATGATTGCGAAACACCGATTCCGCGGAAGGCAGCTTTCGCAGGTCCGCGAGTATACCCTTGCGGTCCGCGGCCACCCGCACCTGCACCATGCGAAAGGTCGGCACATAACCAATGAGCGCCGATGGGATGCCGGCGCTTTGCAACTCTTGAAGTAGATCCCGGTCGGTTCGCCCCGGTTTGAGCAGGACAATGTATTCGGCCCGCACCCGCGCCGGCTGCTTGCCGTCACGAATCACGTATTTCGCCGAAACGGGAGTCACCCGGCCCGGCCTGTAGGCGATACGCGAGTTCCTGACGGCCAGAGCCGGCCGGCCGTAAGCGCGCTTGTACAGCAGTTCCTTTTTGAGGAGGCGTCGACCCGGAGTGAAACCGGATCGCCCAGGCGAGGACGACAAGGCACAGTTCAGAGTGAACAAGACCACGAACGACATGGAGAGGACCATGAGCAGGAGCCCATGAAGCCTGGTCGGTCCGCGAAATGGCCTCTTGAACATTGCGCTCATTTCACGCGTTTGTATTCGCCCAGAAACCAGAGCCGGGGCGACCGGGAGGGGGCATGCTTTCCGTAGTAGCCCCACCCCCGAATGGTATAGGAGTTTTCGCGCACGGTTTCGTGGAAGTATTCAATTCGCCGCGGCGATTCCAGGCTTCTTTGCCAGATGATGACGTCCTTGCCTTCCGTGCCTCCGCGATGAACCACCATCTCGTGGGGCTTTCGCACGACGCACCACATGACGCCGTCTTGAACTTTGTTTACGCCCCGGCTCTTTATAACCCGGCGCTCACCCTTCGCGTCAAGATAGGCGTCGCGAATGCGAACGCGCTGAAAGTACGGGCTTTCGGAAACATAGACCTGTTCCACGTCGATGGTTTGCTTTAACTTAAGAGCGCCGGCCTTAACGAGCGGGCCGGGTTCCCAATCGCCCTTGATGATCGGGCGGGCAACGGCCAGCGAAGGCGGCAAATCGCCCTCGGCCTTGAGCTCGTAAACGTGAAACTTGCCCCGCCAGGTTCCGTCCAGGGGCTTGTAGACATGCGCGAATTTTCTGTCGGCCTCGGAGAACGAGGGCTTCCGGTCGATGTCGCCGACGGGTATTTGAACTTTGCAATTCGGCAAGAAGACCAGGGGATAGACGAGCACCGACAGGGAGATGCATACCTTGATCCTCGCGATGCATTGCATGCCGTCGTGTCCGTCGCCTCTTTTCATTTTACTCGCTCCCATACCCCTTGCTTCGTCATCGCTTCGTGGCGCGGAAACAAATGCGCGAATCCGAAGACCATGGTCAGCCAGAAATCGGCCGGTCTCGCCGCGCCCGGGTGCTTCGAACGGAACCAGAGGAACTCCAGAACGTGTAGAAATAATATGAAACCGGCCAGGGCCGGAACGATCCAGCGGGGCAGAAACTCGGGGAGCGGCAACGGGAAAATCATGTAGGCCAGGGTGGCCGACCAGTAGATTCCGATTCCGATTTTGGCGATCAATATCATCTTATTCCCATCCCTGAACCGCCCGCGCATCGGAGTGAAACACCGGAACGGAGCCCTTAAACGGCCTCCATTCGCCGATTAGAGGCATTTCCCGCCCCCTTCTTCCTTCTTCTTATATATAACTACTTGACCCCGGGGTATTGAGCGCTTATATTTGTCGCGTTTTCGAGCGAGCCCCTCTAAACGGCGGCCGGCTCCGCGAGACGTTCTTATTCACCGGAACCGTCGCGCGCTATTTATTCAAGGAAAAAGAGACCAGCATACTTATGGGTAAGAACCTCGTCATCGTGGAATCCCCCGCCAAAGCGCGGACCATCAATAAATATCTCGGCAAGGATTACGTGGTAAAATCCAGCGTCGGCCATGTGCGGGATTTGCCCAAGAGCGGGAATAAGAAACCCGTGGACGCCAAGGCCCGCGCGAAAGCCGCCGCCGAGACGCGCAAGATGTCGCCCGAGCAGAAGGCCAAGCACAAGAAAAAGAAAGCCCGGGAACAATTGATTCGTCGCATGGGCATCGACCCGGAAAACGACTGGGTGGCTAACTACGAGATCCTGCCCGGCAAGGAAAAGGTCATTTCCGAACTGAAGAAGTTGGCCAAGGACGCGGACAGCATCTACCTGGCCACGGACCTCGACCGCGAGGGAGAAGCAATCGCCTGGCACTTGCGCGAAACCATCGGCGGCAAGGAAGACAGGTTTCGCCGCGTCGTCTTTAATGAAATTACCAAGAACGCCATCCAGGAAGCCTTCAAGGAACCGGATGAGCTGAATCTACATCGCGTGCAGGCGCAGCAAGCACGTCGCTTTCTGGACCGCGTGGTGGGATACATGGTATCGCCCCTGCTCTGGGCGAAAGTGGCGCGGGGACTTTCCGCCGGACGCGTACAGTCCGTGGCCGTGCGTTTGATCGTGGAGCGAGAGCGCGAGATTCGCGCGTTCATTCCCGAGGAGTACTGGGAAGTTTACGTCGAAACGGAGACCGACAAGAAGGACTTCGTTCGTCTGCAAGTGGTCAAACAAAACGGAGAGGCCTTTCGCCCCGGCAACAAGGAAGCCACCGACAAGGTCCTCGAAGTTCTTAAGAAGGCCGATTATCCCATCGTCAAGCGCGAAGACAAACCCACGCGCTCTCGACCCAGTCCGCCCTTCATTACGTCCACGCTGCAACAGGCCGCCAGTACGCGCCTGGGGTTCAGCGTCAAAAAAACCATGATGCTGGCCCAGCGCCTCTACGAAGGCGGCCACATCACCTACATGCGTACCGACTCCACCAACTTGAGCGCGGACGCGGTGAGCGCGTGTCGTTCGTTCATCGGGGAACAATACGGAGACAAGTACCTGCCCGAGACCGCGCCGGCCTACAGCAGCAAGAAAGGCGCGCAGGAAGCCCACGAAGCCATTCGTCCCTCGGACGTGGCCGTACGCCCGGGCATGGTTCCCAATATCGAGGACGACGCCGCCCGTCTCTATGATCTGATCTGGAGCAGCTTCGTGGCGTGCCAGATGCC
>CAZGYS010000253.1:0-8660 GCA_964530305.1 uncultured Leptospiraceae bacterium | reverse complement strand
CCCTGGAAGGACGCCTCGACCATCGGCGCACTGCTGGGCACGAAGACCATTGTGAACGAGTTCGTGGCCTTCTTCGATCTTTCCAAGCAGGTCAATACCCTGGCTTACAAATCCGGCCGGGGCCTGGATCCGAAATCGGTGATCATCGCCACCTACGCGCTGTGCGGTTTCTCGAATTTTTCCTCCATCGCAATACAAATCGGCGGCATCGGCAGCATCGCTCCCGGACGTAAACAGGATCTGGCCGCGTTGGGCCTGCGCGCGTTACTCGCCGGTAGTTTCGCCTGCTTTATGACCGCCTCCATCGCCGGCATTCTCACGCCGGCCGGACAACCGTCCGCCGTCACGCGCAAGGCCGCGCCCGGTCCCGCGAAGACCTCGCCCGCGAAACCCCTGGGTAAGAGCTTCGCCGCGCTTAAAGCGCTCCTCCTCGACGCGACGCTTCCGGATATTCGCGGAGGACTTCCCGGGGCAAGCAGGTGACCTGGAGCGGGCGATTTTTCTCCACCGAGAAAACCGCGGACGGTCGTGTTCGCATCCGACTCTACTTCGGAATCAAGGACGCGCCCCGAGGAGACGAGCAGTACGATTTCGCGGACTTCATCGCCGCCGAGACTCCGAAGTCCGTGTACGTTCGCCGGGGAGGAACAATCCAGCGAGTTGCCTGGAAGGATTTACAACGGGGAGACGGCTTACTCGTCAGGGGTACGCTGAAGGAATTTCAGCGCTCACCCTCGGTGCTCTTCCTGGTCAGGAACGCGTCCGTGGGCGACATCAATTAAAGGTCAGGACATGAAATACATTCGAGGTTCATTCGGTTTTCTTCTGGCGATTGCGGCCGGCATCGCGCTTCTCTGGTTCGGCGGCAGCCCCGTCTATTCGTGGTTCAAGGTTCAGGCGGGCGTCTATGTCCCGGTTAACGCCCTCGTACAAAGCAAGGGCGTGGAAAAGCTGACCGTGCCCGCTCGCGATGAAAGCGGCGCGCGAACTTATGTTTCGCGCTTTTGCCCCTACATCAACTACGCGTACAAGGCGGGCGAAGCAACCCACGCGGGCCGACACATTACAAGCGCGGACGATTGCCTGACGAAAAAAGCCGAAGCGGAAAAACTCATCGAAGGGTTTACGGTAAAATCCACCATCCCCGTTTACTATGATCGCGGTAACCCGGCCGCGTCCCTGCCCCGAGCCCGATTGACGTCGGACCGAATTTTCACCAGCGTGATTTACTGGATTTTCGCGCTGGCGCTGATTTCCCTGGCGCTGGTGTTCTTCATGTATGATATCTGGGGGTGACCTGCCCCTTTATCCCATGGCGATTTTATCGCCCGGTCACCGGCAAACGTTCCAGCAAACGATTCGTCAGCCCCGGAAAACACGCTCCACTTAAATGGTAACTGTCCTCGAAATCCCTGCACTTTAGGCTCGGATCCGTATGCGGATCCACGAGCACGGCGCGAAAATTCGGATACTGTTTTTGGACGCGGGCGATTTCGCCGCGAAGATGTTTCTGAAAGGGCTCCAGTAAACCGCGTCGCTTCAGCATTTCACGATAGGGTTGCGCGGACACGGGCCAGTACAAAAGCAGCGGAATCTTGTTTCGCGCAAGCAACTCCAGGCTGCCGCGAAAAAAGAGCGCCTGGGTCCGCGACATACCATGGAAATCGGGTCCGCGTCCCATGGCTTTGAAATAGGTTCGCTCCACCAGGCGCGCGTGGTCCCTGAGCTTTTCCGGAGACATACGTTCGGCCGCGGGATTGGGAATGCCCCCCAGGTTTTCCCGGGCCGCGCGACGAATCTCCCGGGTCAGGCGATTCTTGAGATAGTACTTGCGGACGGTAAGCGTACCGCCTTCCTTGCGCTGTATGCGAATGCGACTGTTGTTCTCAAGAATTACCCCGAGATCCAGTGGATAACGATACGCCGCGAACAATCGTTTGAGAAAATAAGTCTCGGCTTCCGCCAGGCGAAACGACGGCGGTCCCGCCTGCCAGGCCGACTTACGGCCATACTCGAAATGACGGGCAACGAAACCGGGGCTGTAGGAATAAGCCAGGGAATACTCAATGCCGGCGGAAGCGAAAAGCAGGGGACCGGTTTCCATGATGACGAATTGCACCTTCCGCTCATTCCGCGGAACCCGGGTCAGCATATAATAGTAGAATGACGGCCCGGCGAAAGGCGCGCTGAAATTATATACATAGTAGCCGGGCAGTTTCTCGGCGATGTAGCGCGCGTCGAACGCGCCTGAGCGGGACGAACCGAGAATCAGACCAAGTTTTTCGCCTTTGGCGTCCCGCGCGGGATATTCCTTCACAAGGCGCGTGAACACGGTTTCGCGAGTTTCATAAAAGACCGGCTCGATCTTTTTCCAGGAAACAATTCGCTCACGCACGCCTTCAATCAGCAGGACCTTGTCCAGCGCGAAAAACGACAGCAGGAATGCCGGCGGGATCAGTAGAATTTTGTATTTCCGGAAGTTCATGTTCTCAAAAGCGAAAATAATAAAAATCGCCTCCCCCTCCCGCGAATCGACCCAGTAGTATAATGGTCACGCAGCCGAAAATCCACAACAAGAACCAGGTCGTGCGCGAAGAGAGCGTCGGCGGCCCGGAGCGTACCTGTAAGGCGTTCAAGAAAAGCGTTACGGCCGTGAATCCCAGAATCGCGGCCCCATGGGGATAAACCGTTCCATCCGCGAAGGTCAGTATTTTCGAAAGCATGGTCCAGGCGCGTCCCATGTCCGGCGTCTCGAAGATAACGAGCAAGATCGTCCACAGCATGAACGTAACAAATATCCGCGCCGGTCGAACGAAGTAAAGTCGTAAGAAGGACGTACCCGCGAAGGGTTTATCCAGGCCGAACGCTCGCTCCACCAGTAAAATGAGTCCGTGCAGTATGCCGAAGACCAGGAAGTTATAGGAAGCGCCGTGCCACAAACCGATAAACATGAAGGTCAGCACCAGGTTTAGATTCGTGCGCCAGGGCGCCGTCCGGGAACCGCCCAGGGAAATATAAACGTAATCGCGCAGCCAGTTGGACAACGTCATGTGCCAGCGCCGCCAGGTTTCGCTCAGCGAAGTGCTCAAGTAAGGACCCTGAAAGTTGCGCGGGAGTTCCATACCCAGCAGATTGGCCAGACCCCGCGCCATATCCGTGTAACCCGAGAAATCGCAGTAAAGGCGCGCCGCGAATCCCAGCACGGCCAGGAAGAGCCCCGGTCCGTCCCAGGGGTCGGGCCGATTGAAATAAGGCTCGGTGTAGCGAATCAAATTATCGGCGATGACGACTTTCTTTATCAACCCCAGGCACAGCAGAAACATACCGCGTTGAGTACGTTCCACCTCGGGCGTGAGTTCGTGAATACGCTCCAACTGAGGGTAGAAATCATCGCGGCGCATGATGGGGCCGGCCACCAGTTGTGGAAAAAACAATATGAAGACCAGGAACTCCGGCAAGGGCGATGAACGCGTGATTTTACCCCGATAGACGTCCACCGCGTAGGCCGAAAGTTGGAATGTATAAAAGCTGATGGCCAGCGGCAGAACAATGAAGGTTACGCCGAAACTTCTCTCAAGCAAGGCATCAAATCCGCGGCGGGCGCCGATGTTAAGCCGGGCCAGAAAATCAAAAATCCGGAAATCCGTGTATTCATACAGAACCGCGAATACGTCGGTCAGCGCCTGCCAACCGAAATACGAATACTTGAAGAAAACGAGGTTTACCAGGTTGATGCCCAGCAAGGCCGCCAACAAACTCCGCGAACGATTTGTCAGCAAACGTTCAATGAAGTAGTAATTGATAAGAACAATGGCGATGAAGTGCAACGCGAACTTCCAGGACCAGAACGCGTAAAACGCAATGGACACGACCAGCAGCAGGTACAGACGCACGCGTCCCCGCAGACTCCAGAAGAGGACGTAAACCAGCGCGAAAAAAACCAGGAAGCTGAGCGTCGTATACAGCATGAGGTTTTCAGTCCAGGGGCTCGACGGCAGCCGCCCGCCCTTCGCGCCGCGTATCCGCCCCACCCCACAGCACGCCGTCCGCCGCCTGGTGAATCGCCTGCACCGAACCGAAGGCGGGGTAGAGTTTTTCGGGTTTGCGAAGGCGATGGCCGCGTCCGCGCAGGAAGGACGTAAACGCGGGGCGACGCCAGAGCGGCAATTCCAGATTCGCGTAGGCCGTGTCCCGGTGCAGGGCACGGGGAGCGTTGATCGCCTCTTGAACGTCCATGCCTTCGTTCAGGAATCGCAACAGCACGGCGATAACGCTGCCGGGAATAAAAGTCCCGCCCGGAGAGCCGAGACCCAGCACGAACCTGTCGCCGCGAAAAACAAGCGTGGGGGACATGGAACTGCGGGGACGCTTGCCGCCCTTCGGTGAGTTAATGAAACCGGGACGGGGGTTGAAGTCCGTCAGTTCATTGTTCAGAAGAAAGCCGCGCCCCGGAACCACCAGCGCCGAACCGAAACCGTGCTCGATGGTGGACGTGCAGACGATTACATTGCCGTCTCCGTCCATAATGGTTATGTGGGTCGTGCTGCGTCCCTTACGAAAAAAAGCGCCGGAAGAATCGCGGGGTGAAAATTCCTTGAGACCCGGCGGACGGCCGGGCTTGTAGGGCGCGGGCAAAGCTCGCGTGCGCGATATCAATGCGCTTCTTCGTCGAACGTAGCCGGGATCCAACAGCCCCTTGACGTCCTTGTTTCCGAACGCCGGATCGGCGATGAACATGCGTCGATCCGCGAAGGCGATTTTCTCCGCTTCCAGTTTCAGATGAACTCCCAGGGGGCGACTCAGATTCAAGCTTTCACGGTCGAAACGCTCCAGCATGGCCAGCACCTGTAAGAGAATTGCGCCCGAGGACGGCGGCGGCATGGCGTAGACGCGATGCCCGCGAAAACGACCGACGATGGGATTGCGCTCGATTACTTGATACGTCGCCAGGTCCTTCATTTCCATATAACCCGGCGAACCGGAACTTTCGCGCACGGCCTTGACGATATCCCGGGCGATTGTTCCGTGATAAAACTCCCGCACGCCTTTCGAAGCCAGCAGACGCATGGTTCGCGCCAGATCCGGTTGCCGTAGTACCTCGCCGGGTTGGTAGGGCTTCCCGCGGCGAAGAAAAACGGCCCGAGTGGATGAGAACTTTTGTACGCGCGCCAGATTGACGCGAATCGAGAACGCCAGACGAGGCGATACGCGAAAGCCTTTTTCCGCCAGGCGAATGGCCGGCGCGAAGGTTCGCGCCATGGAAATTTTGCCCGAGCCGAAGCGCTTGTGTACCTGCTCCATGAGCGCCGGCGTACCGGGAACGCCGGCGGGGCGGCCGCCGGTAATCCTTTCGGGATAAAATCGCGTGGGCTTGCCTTTCGCGTCCAGAAAGCCGCCGGAGGGAAACCCATGGGGCGCGGTTTCGCGTCCGTCCAGGGCGAAGACACGTTTCGAAGCACGATGATAGTACAGCACGAAGGCCCCGCCGCCCATGCCCGAGGACTGAGGTTCGACAACGTTCAAAGCCCACTGGACCGCCGGCAATGCGTCCGCCGCGTTTCCGCCGGCTTTCAGAATTTCGATCCCGGCGGCGGTGGCCAGGGCGTGCGCCGACGCCACCATGCCGCCTTTTCCGCGTACGGCCCACTCGCGGGGGGGAATAACCGGTTCGGGCGCGGAAACATCGCCATTGGACAAGCCACCGGACGCGCCGGGAGCTTCGCTCCCGCGGGAGCAGCCGAGCATCGTCAAGGCGAAACTCAAGAGCACACCCGAAAGAACGCGGGTCACAATGGTCGCCCGCGCCGCAAAAAGAGGGAAGCCGCTCATCAAAACGACGTAAAACGCTCCCGAGCGCGCTGTCCGCAAAATAAACGCTCATGGAGAGAAATTTATTGCCTTCCAGCACACCCCCGGGAAGTATTCGGTGAGGCGCGCGCCGATTTTCATGGACCAGGATGAATTCGAAATTTTCCGCGTGGGCAACGATTCGCCCCAGCCGACCGCGCCCACGCCGTCTCCCGCGGCCGAATCGCCCGCGCCCGAATCGACGACCGATGCATTGAGTTCGACGAACCGGGAAGGTTTGAGCGCGCTGCAGGAGATGGTGGACGGTTCCCTTTCCGCCATTCAACCCCGCCTGCTCATCATCGATGACGACCCCGGCCTGCGCGAATCCATTGAGATTACTCTACGAAGCCGTTACGACCTGACCATGTGCTCCTCGGGCAGCGAGGGCGTGCGCGAAATGAACTCGGACATTTTCTGCGTCATCCTGGACATCAAGATGACGGGCATGGACGGCTTCGAAACCTTTCGCCAACTCAAGGACGAATATCCGGACGTCCCGATTATTTTTCATTCAGCGTATCAGGATCTCAAGAACCCGCTGGAGATTATGAACGACTATCGGCCCTTCGCCTATGTAAAGAAGGGTACGAGCTTCGCCGAGCTGATGGCCACGATTCACAGCGCCGTGGAACATTCCCGGCAGATCATGAAAAACGCTATTCTAATCTCGGAGCTGGAGCGCATGGCCATGTCCTACGCCCGCTTCGTTCCCACGCAGTTTCTCAAGTATCTGGATCGAAACAGCATCAACGACGTAGCCCTGGGCGATTCCATTCAAAAGGACATGACGGTTATGTTCACGGATATTCGCCGCTTTACGGCCATGTCCGAAACCATGACGCCGCGGGAGAACTTCGACTTCATCAATCATTATCTGGGTCGCGTGGGCCCGGCCATTCGCGAAAACAACGGCTTCATCGATAAATATATCGGGGACGCCGTGATGGCCCTGTTTCCCGAGGAGCCGGACGACGCGCTGCGCGCGGCCATCGCCGTGATGCTCCAACTGAACCAGTACAATGACGAACGCGCGGAGCAGGGCCGCGCCGCGCTTGAAATCGGGATTGGAATTCACACCGGCAACTTGATGCTGGGAATCATCGGCGAGGAAGAGCGCATGGAAGGCACGGTGATCTCGGACGCCGTAAACCTGGCTTCGCGCATGGAAGGCGTTTCGAAACTCTACGGCGCGCCCGTTACCATCAGCGGTCCGACGCTGTTTCGCCTGGACGATCCCACGGTTTATTCGTTTCGTTTCCTGGGCGTGATTCCCATCAAGGGCAAGAAGGATCCCGTTTCCATTTACGAGGTATTCGACGGCGATCCGACGGAGCGACGCCAATTGAAACTGGACAGTCGCTATAATTTCGAGAAGGGCATTCATGCCTATCTGAACCAGGATTTCGCGCGGGCCGCCGATATTTTTCAAGAAATCCTGAATGACAATCCCGGCGATAGTTCGGCTCAGTACATTTTTGAGCGCTCTCGTTACTACGAGCGTCACGGCGTTCCCCTGGACTGGGTGGACGTGAAGGTCACGGCCGGCGCCGCCGGCGACTAAAAACACTTGTCATTTTTTATAAACGGACTTTTCTGACGAGTAAGCAGGATGAGTATCAATTCGGATGATGAATTCGCGCTCTTCCGGGGCGCGCCCCTTCAGACCAGTGAACCGGTGGAGGCGCCCGGGCTGGAAGATGATGAAATTCGCAAGCTCGAACGTAAGATTTTCGGCGCCAATCCGGAACCCGAGGGAACCGGCCGTCCGCTGGTGCTCATCATCGATGATGATCGCAATGTCCGCGAATCCCTGAAAATCGCCCTGAACACGAACTATCGTACCACTCTGTGCGCCAGCGGCCAGGAAGGAGTGGAAGTCGTCCATGCCGGCGTATCGGCCGTGATCCTGGATATCAAGATGGAGGAGAAGGACGGGTTTGAGACCTTCAAGGAAATCAAACAGAAGTTCCTGCACCTGCCCATCATCTTCCACACCGCTTACCAGGAACTGAAAAACCCCTACGAAGTCATCAATGAGTACCGACCCTTCGGCTATATCTCCAAGGAAGGCAGTTTCCGGGAGCTCCTGGATACGCTGAACAGCGCCGTAGAGTACTATCGCCAGATTCACCGCAATAAGTCCCTGCTGATTCGCCTGCGGGATCAAAACACTGAGCTGGAAGATAAAAACAGCGAACTCAAAATCAAGTCCGAGCTGCTACAAACTTATTCCAATCGGGTCATGACGCTCCTGAAAAGTACAAAGGAGATGTCCGTTTCGCGCGAAGCGCAGGCGGCCATATCGGTGGCGGCTTCTTATATTCTGAATTCCATCAACGCTTTCGATGAAACGACGCCGGTTCGCGTCTATATGCCCGACCCGTTCCTGCGCGACGAGAACATCGCCCATAGTTTCCTGATGACCGCCGGCAACATAGACAACCCCGCCAGCGAAAACGTCACGGACGCGGAACGCGACATGCTGCGCGACGTTGACGGCCTCACCGCCGGCGAAAACCGCATTCTGGTAGCGGCCACGTACGAAGGCCGACGCCACGCCATCTTCAGTTTTGAAAATCGCGTGCCCGACGACCTGGACGAGGAAGAACAGTTCTTCATCAGCGGCATCTTGAATTCGCTGGCGCTGGCGCTTGAAAACGTACGCAACCTGGAACAACAGCGCATGGTCACCATCGGGCAGATGGCTTCCGGAATCGTGCACGACGTAAAGAACAACGTGGCCATCATCAAGGGTTTCGCCGAACTGGCCGACGAACTGCCTCGCTACGAGATCGTGAAGACGAAGATCG
>CAZGYS010000252.1:0-8663 GCA_964530305.1 uncultured Leptospiraceae bacterium | reverse complement strand
CAGGTCGCCCAACAGCGCGCGCACTTCGCTTTCGCTTCCGCCCCAGGTGAAGGGTTCGCCTTTCCACTTGAGCCAGTAGTCGATGATCCGACTCTGATCGCGAAAGCGAATACGATCTCCTTCGCGGTTATCCATGAAGGTAAAGGCGATTCCTCGCGTGGACGGCGCTTTTCCCAACGCGCTCAAGACCGACCGCACGCGCTCGGGGCGAAGATACATGAATAGACCTTCCGCCACGTAGAACGAAGGGACATTGTCAATGGGCGGGTCCTCTCGCTCAAGATCCGGACCGACGAATGAGAGGTTTTTGCCGGGGGGGCCCATTTGTTCCAGCACGCTACGCTTCACCCGGCCCGTGGCGGGATGATCGGCTTCCATGAATTCCACTTCCGGGAAAAGCCGGTGCAGGCGATACGCCAGGGTATCAAAACCGGCGCCCAGGATCACCACGCGCTCCACGCCCCGGGCCAGGGCGTCTCGAACCGCATGCTCCAGGCATAGTTTACGCAGGGCATAGTGAGCGCAGATATTAGGGATGGTCAGACGCGAAAGCAAGTCCGCGCCCGCGCGAAACCAGGAGCGCTCCATTTGACGCAAGCTCCCGCGCGACCCCGGCTTGACCCGCGCCAGGATTTCCTCCGTGACCAGAGCGGTGTCGGGAGCGACCAGTTCCCTGGTCATGGGATGCCGCGCGGCATAAAGATGGCCCAGTGCCGTAACGAGAGCGGTGGAGCTGAATTCATTACGCTTCATATTTCAATTCCTCCGCGTAAGTCGGCGCATGGTCCCGGGCATCCTCGTCTTTATGCCCTTCATCGAAGAGTCCGCGATAATGGCGATACCAATCGCTTTGAAAAATCCCCTCGGGATCATGCAGCTCTTTTAAGCGTAGAAACTCCCGAAATTCAGGGTAGCAGTCCTCCACCTGCTCCCGGGTCCCATGGCGATGATACGTTAAGAAGAAGCTGCCCTCTCGTTCCCGGGCCAGATCAATGAGTCGGCGAAAGGCGGCCGCGTTTTTAGCCAGGTCTCCCGGCTCATGCTCCACGTGCAGATTAAAGATCACGCAGGCGAAATCGCCCCGGGCCCACTTCAGGAAGGAATCCCGATCCCGACGAATCAGACGAATGGTGCCGTAGATCAAATTAACGCCGTGCTCCAGGAAGTCTCTTCGCGCCGCTTCCATGAAATCCACCAGGCGTTCTCGGGGAACGTAGAGTTCCGTGATCACTTCGCTGCCGGGATGTTCGGCGCCGCAACGATGGTCGACTTCGCGATGATAGTCGTCCTGGTAGTAACTCAACTGGGAGAGATCCGACCAGTACAATTGCCGCGAAGTGCTCAAATAAAAGGAAGAATACATGCGAAACGCCGCGGCTTTGTCCACGTGGGATAAATGATAGAGAGTATGCCAATCCTCCGGCCCCAGGGTTTTAAGGGCAGCCGGCATGCGCGCCTGTTCCGGCACCGGGTCGTAACAGGAAAATACGCCCAGGCGCATGAAGTCGGGCGAAGTTTCGTCGGTACAAAACTGAAAGTCGCCGTAGATGCAACCCTCTTCGATCCGATCGCGAAAGGCTTCGTTCAAGCTACGCAGCTTACGAAGCTCCACCAGGCGGCGTAGTTTTTTCCTTCGCGTCAAGCGCAGGCGCAGGGAATAGACGATGCCGAATAAACCATAGCCACCGGCCACCAATGAAAACAGTTCCCGGTTTTCGCTTCGACTACAGGTCAGGGCTTCGCCCCGGGCGTTCACGAGTACGAAACTTTCCACGTCGTTTACGAAGGGCTCGATGTCCAGACCGCGGCCGTGGGCATTGGCCGCCAGCGCTCCGCCCAAACTCAAGCGATCCGCGCCGGTTTGCTTCTGACGAATCGTCCAACCGGGAAACTCCTTGCCCGGCGGCGAATGCAACCACAGATAATCCAGCAACTCCGGCCATTGAACGCCGGCCTCGGCTTCCAGGATTCCGCGTTCGTCATCCAGATTCAGGATGCGATTTAGTTTGGTCGTATCCAGAAGGATATCGCCCGCGACAAACTGCTGGCCGCCCATGGCGTGGCGTCCCCCGGCGATTGCGATGGAGCGCCCCTCGCGGTGGGCGCGACGGGTCAGCTCCTGAATTTCCGCCAGGCCTGTGGGTCGCGCGATTTCGGCGACCCGAGTTGCATTCAATCCCGAGTGCATGTCGTTGACGACGAGGGACTCGGGAGAGCCGGAAGCTCCGGGCGATTCAGCACGACCTGCTTGTCGTTTTTCGGGAAGTTTGGTTGTATTGCTCATGGGAACCCGAAAGCAATTCCCATGCCGCTCAAAATCGCCTCAAACGGCCGTTTTCAGCGGGTCATCGAAAATTTTGACACCTCCAGGCCGCCGGGTGTCAAAAAATATGACGCCTTCCGAACCGCAAAGGCTCGCCTTCCTATCTACGCATTGATAGATTGATGTACATAATATGAACGCAACCCTGAACATGGACTACCAGGAGCGCCTGGTCATCGCCGCCCATAACGAAGTCGGAGAGGAAATCGCCCTCGAAAATGAGACCGGCGGGCGTGAACGAACAACCACCGTGCTCCAGATGCCGCCGGATACCGCCCTGCCCCCGGTGAACCTTCCCGGGGGCGAGGAATTGTTCATTCTGGAAGGCGATTTAAGCGATGACCAGGGCAGCTACGGCGCGGGAACCTACCTGAAAACTCCGGCCGGTCAAACGCCCCGTCGCCATACGAAATCCGGCTGTCGCCTGTTCGTAAAACGCAATCACCTGGCGCCCGAGGACCTGGCCGTCGTGCGTATCGATACCGGCCGAGCGGAATGGTTCCAGGGTTTCGGTATGCTGCACGTTTTACCCTTGCACGAATACGAAGGTCGCAGCAGCGCCCTGGTCTACTGGCCGCCGGGGGCGACCTTCCAACCCCACAAGCACTGGGGCGGCGAAGAGATCTTCGTCATCGACGGAACCTTCCAGGACGAACACGGCGACTACCCGCGCGGCACCTGGCTGCGCAGTCCGCACCTTTCGACGCACAATCCATTTTCGCGCGAAGGCTGCCTGATCCTGGTCAAGGTCGGCCACCTGGCCTGACCATTGGATTGACGCGATACCGTCCGGCTAGTCACGCGCGAACCTGTGCCCCAATCGCCGCGCGAAATAAAACGGGCTGTAGTAGATAAGAAACGAAATCAAACCCAGCAGCTCCAGTCCCAGTAGATACCAGGGCCAGGGACCCAGGTAATCCAGAATCGAACCGCCCTGGGGTTTTTCCATGAGGTAGCCGTAGTTCGCGCCGGTGAGATAGTTCGTCAGCATGGCCGCGGCGAAAAACAACTGACTGACGAGCCCCACCCGCCACACCGAACCGGGCCGCGGCGCGAAACGCAGACCCAGCGTCAAATAGAACACGCCCATGACGATGCCCGCGTGAATCAGAAAGAACTGAATGAATTTCTGATGGGGAAAATCCCAGGCCAGGTCCGGCGTAATCAACGCCTGCAGGGTTCCCGCCAGCCCCCAGAAATAGGCGATTTCATAAATCCATTGCCGTCGCAAAATCAGCGCCAGGATCACCGCGGTGTAGGCCCAATCGCATAGTTGCATGGGAAGGTCGTAAATCAAGGTTAGCTGATCCGTCCACCAGCGATATACATTACGAAAAATCACGCCCGCCAGGGGAATGGCGGCGGCCATGAGTGTGCAGATTCGTTCGGCGCGACTTCCCGGGTACTTGCGCGCGACCATAATCAAGACGACGACAATCGCCGCGGAAAGGGCCAGCACCAGGACGTGGCTGAACCCGAAAAAAGAAAAACGCGCGTACTGCATGGGGGTTCCTTAAATGCTTCGCGCGAACTCCGGTTATTCCTTCAACCAGCGCGCGACTTCCAGGGCATGATAGGTCAGAATCATGTCGGCCCCGGCGCGTTTGAAGGAAAGCAAGGTCTCCATTACAACTTTGCGATAATCCAGCCAGCCATTGGCCGCGGCGGCGCGCAGCATGGCATACTCTCCGGAAACATTGTACACGGCCACCGGCACCGGGGATTCGTCGGCCATGATTCGCACGACGTCCAGGTAGGGTAGACCCGGCTTTACCATGACCATGTCCGCGCCTTCGTCGATGTCCAGTTGCATCTCCCGCAGCGCTTCGCGCGAATTGGCGGGGTCCATTTGATACGTCTTTTTGTCTCCACTACGGGGAGCACTGTCCAGGGCGTCCCGAAACGGCCCGTAAAACCCGGAAGCGTACTTGGCCGTATAAGAAAGAATGCCCACGCCCGTGAAGCCGGCCTGGTCCAGCGCCCGGCGAATGTATTCCACGCGACCGTCCATCATGTCCGAGGGCGCGATGATGTCGGCCCCGGCCTTCGCCTGCGAAACCGACATGGCCGCCAGAATGGGCAGGGTTTCGTCGTTCAGGATTTCCCCCGCGTCCGAAAGTAGTCCGTCGTGCCCGTCCGAGCTGTAGGGATCCAGGGCCACGTCCGTGATGACGCACATCTCCGGCACGGCTTGTTTAATGGCGCGAATCGTCCGCTGATACAACCCATGGTCGTTCACCGATTCCGTCGCGCGCTTATCCTTGAAGTCATCCGTAAGCGCGGGAAACAGAACCACGCCGGGCACGCCCAGGGACCACAGCTCCCGGCAGGTTTTCGTGATCAAGTCCGGCGAAAGGCGAAAGATATCCGGCATGCTGGGGATGGGTTCTTTTTTGTTTTCGCCTTCGATTATGAAAAGAGGCATGATGAGATCGCCGGGACCCAGGCGATTCTCACGCGTGAATTCCCGCACCGCGGGCCCGCGGCGATTGCGACGAGGACGAATCAGCATACTTCAGGGGTCGTCCCCCGGGTTCGGATGTCAAGGAGAAGTCGCCCGCGAGCATCGACCCCATTCTTATCCGGTTGTTTAGTACTTGAATTCGCCGGGGAGGAGCGGCTCCATGGAGGGATGACGCTGGAACTGCTCTTCAAGATCTCCAATGCCGCCGCGGTGCCCTTCTGGATTCTGCTGGTGATCAAACCCCGCTGGAAATGGTCCCACAACTTGATCTACTCCGCGGCCTTCCCCTTGCTCATGGCCATTCTTTATACGACGTTGTTCGCCATGAACTGGGGCCGGGGACCGGAAGGTGGGGGCTTCGGAAGCCTGGAGGGCGTGGCCGTCCTTTTCACCAGCAAGCAATTGCTCCTGGCCGGTTGGATTCACTACATCTGTTTTGATCTGCTGGTGGGCAGCTGGGAAGTCCGCGACGCGATGAAGCACGACATCCCCCACTGGCTGGTGGTTCCCTGTCTGTTTTTCACCTTGTTTTTCGGACCCGCCGGCTTTTTATTATATATGCTCATCCGCTATATTAAAACTCGCAAGGCGCTGATAGCGGAATTTTGATCCCATGCCCGCACAACGCGACATCATCCTGGCCTCGGCCTCCCCTCGCCGAAGCGATCTGCTCAAGCAGGTCGGCCTGGAATTTCGCGTGCTCCCGTCCGAGGTGGACGAGCACCTGGACGAACTGGTGACCCCCGGTCGCCATGTGGAAATCCTGGCCGAACGCAAAGCGCGGGCCGTGGCGGAAATGCTTGAAGTCCGGGACTCGGACGGGAACCCCTTGATCATCGCCGCGGACACCATCGTCGTGCTGGACGACCATCTCCTGGAAAAGCCGGTCAATGAGGAACATGCCCTGGAAATGCTCAAGCAATTGCGCGGCCGGGAGCACCGGGTTTATTCCAGTCTGTGCGTACTGGAACCGAAGTCGGATCTCATGCGCCTGGGACGCCGCTGTACCCATGTCGTGATGGACGTTCACTCGGACGAGCGGCTGCGGGCCTACGTGGACAGCGGGGAACCCATGGACAAGGCCGGCGCCTACGGCATTCAGGGGCGCGGAGCGGTGCTGGTCCGAGAAATCCGGGGCGATTATTTCAATGTGGTCGGACTCTCGCTGGCATTGCTGGCTGAATACCTGGCCGATTTCGATGTACTGATTCCGGGCTAAAGCCCGGGGCTGAAGGCTCTTCCCGGGCTAACGCCCTGGGCTGAAGGCTCCTTCCGGGCTAGTGCCCGAGCTGAGGGCTCCTTCCGGGCTAACGCCCTGAGTTGATGACTTTTTATCAGGGTTGATGACTTTTTATCCGGGTTGATGACTTTTTATCCGGGTTGATGACTCTTTATCCAGAGTAATGGCGCTTCGGCCCCTCCAAATTGGAATTTGGTTGAATTTTAAGCGGACCGGCGCGAGATCCGGTCCATGAATAAAAAATTACTGATCATCGCGGGAATCATCATAGCGGCTATTGCCGGACTCACAATCTTCGTTTTGAGCGGAGGAGGCGGGGGAGACAAGGGGAATCTCACCAGGCTTCCGGATCACTCATTCGAGGACTGGAGTAAGAACATCACGAACAGCCAGGCCGTTACCAATGAGGCCCTGGACCTTTTCGACAGCACCGTGCTGTCGTATGATAAAATCATGGAAATGGCCAAAACCGGCCGCATCAGCCTGGTTTCGGAACTATGGCGCCTGCGCCGCAAGTGCCCGGCTCTCCAGAAACAGTACGCCGACAAAATGACGGCCGATGAAAAAGAAAAAGCGCGCGACGAATGGTATCGTTGCAACCTGCTGATTCAAAAATTTCTGATGGCCAAATTCAAGAAACCGGGCAATGAGCACCTGGCCAATATCTTTATGAAGTACGTGCGTTATGAGGGCATCATGCGCGAATTTCAAATGCCCAAGGATATTTCCCGGGAAGAGCGCTACAAGCTCATCAAGGAAAAGCGCCGCGAAATCATGGGGAACGCGGACGCGCAACTGGTCTTCGGCCTGGAAGAAACCAAGGTCAGCTACAACGGTACTCTCAAGAACTTCATGAAGGACACCAGGGGCATGAGCGGGGACGAGCGTATGAAGGCCTACCAGGAAATGCGCAAGAAAGCCTACGGCGATTACTATGACGCCATGGTCGAGAAAGAACCCAGGTTCAGCACCTACAACATGGAAATGACCCTTCGCAATAACGACCTGACGGCCATGAAGGGCGAAGCCCGCACCCAATACGTACGCGGCATGCGCGAACGCTATTTCGGCAAGGCCGGCGCGGATCGCATGGCCAAGGTCGACCAGCAAATCGCCCAGGAAAAAGATACCATCGAGAAATACAAGGCGGCGGAATCGAAGTTCCTCACCGAAAACGCATCCCTCTCCGACGCGGACAAGGAAACGAAATTGCGCGCCATGCGCGTGAAGTTCATGGGTTCGGCCGCGGCCGCCGCTTACGAAAGACGCATGAAGTACGAAGACTATATGCGTAAGAAACGCGCCGAGAAAAAGTAAACTGGCTCGTTTGTTCAAATTCGAATCGCCCGCGCGGCGATTCCTCCTGACTCTACTCCTGGGGGCCGGTGTCTTCGTCGGACTCGGCCCCGTGGAGAGCGGCTGGCTGGGCCTGGGTACGGCCGCCGTCTGCCTGGCCCTGGCGCGCAATCTTCGTCGCGCTCGTGTTCGCACGGTCATCGGCTGGTCCATCCTGGCATCGCTCTCGGTGTCGGTCTTTGCCTTTCAATGGCTCCTGCCCACCATCGTCATCATCGGCGAACTTAACGTCTTCGCGGCCACGCCCCTGTTTCTGGCCCACGCCGTGTTCATGAACCTCAAACTGCCCTTCTTTTTTCTGGGGCTGGTGTTGCTGGGTTCGCGGACGCGATTGTCGCTGGTCTGGATTGCCGCCGCCCTGGCCGCCCTGGGCGATATGGCGGGTCTGCAATTATTTCCCTGGTTCTACGGCAACCTGGCAAGCGGCGCGGCGATTTTTCGACAGTCCGCTTCGGCCGTGGGCGTCTACGGCCTGAGCTTCCTGATTTTTCTGGAGGCATTTCTTCTATATAACGGTCTGCGCCTGCTGGGAGCGTATCTTCGCCGGAGACGCGTGGGCCGCGGCCTCGTGTCCGGCCTCAAACGACATTTGCTGGGTAAGCAAGGCCTGATAGCGGCGGGCGTGCCCCTGCTGATCTTGTTTATCGCCTACGGTTACGGCATCGCGCGCTTCATGAATCAGGATCACCTGAAGACCGAAACCGTAAACATCGGTTTTTTTCAACCCAATACGGGCAAGGGCCTGCAGGGCCTCAAGAGTGAAGGCGGTTTCGCCGCGCGCGCCATCAATACCGTCTTTAATCGGGGCCTGCGAACTCTCTATGCCGGCGGCGGTCAACTGGACCTGCTGATCGTCCCCGAGTCCGCCGTGCCTTTTCACGGAACCAGCCCCTCGCCGGACAACATGAAGAACGTATATTCGCCGACGTTTCACGCGGTCATCGCCTTTCTGGCGCGCACGGGTGAAGTCGACGTTTTATACAACGAACTGGATCGCCGGGGCGATAAGCTCTACAACCTGGCCACCATCTTCGGGCGCGAAGGCCAGCGGCGCGATTCCTACAAGAAACAAAAACTCCTGCCCTTCGGGGAATACCTGCCGGGCGAAAGTATCTTTCCCATTCTACGCAAACTTTTTCCGGAAGCCAGCGCGTATTCGCCCGGAAACAAACCCGAGCTTCTGGAATACCAGTACGTGCCCAATCGCTCGACCGCGCCCGCGGCTCTGCCGCAACAGGACGTATTGCGGGCAACCATGGCCAACCTGAAATCGCCCGAGC
>CAZGYS010000251.1:0-8670 GCA_964530305.1 uncultured Leptospiraceae bacterium | reverse complement strand
ATCCATGATTATCTCTTCGACAACCGATAGTTCAACCTGCGATCCATCCTGGGCACTCAAGAAGACGGGTTGTAACCCGCTTCCCGCCTTTCACGACCAATCTCGGACGCATCGGCCCCTCCATCAGCAGATGATAGGGCTTTTTCCACTCCAGCCTGGCTGACTCGGCTCCCAGCTCCACGAAATCGGCCGGCTCTCGCAGGCGATCCGCTTTGGCCTCGCCGGTCGCCCGCAGCGCCGCCAGGAGCACCGGGTTCAAGGTCATGAATTTAATCTTTTCTTTGCCCTCCACTCCTGAGAGTTGTCTGGCGGCCGCGGGGAAACAATGGCCACGCTCGCTCACTGGCTTGATTCAGTGTATCCCCCCAAGCTCACCGACACCGATGAACGTCTCCCTGAATGCGAACTTTCCGTGCATATCACTTTAATGCTCCCATATCTCGTGTTTCAACGGCAGACTATTCAGTAGCTCCCGGCGATGTCGCCAATCCGGAAGATGGCGATTCATCAATGAGATAAAGCGAGCGTTGTGGGTCGGCTCAATGAAATGAAGAAGCTCATGTACAAGAATATATTCCAAACAGTCTAGTGGCTTACGGACTAAATCCAGATTGAGCACAATCGTTCGCGAGGCCGCGGTGTAACTCCCCCACTTTGTTTTCATTTTACGAATAATAACCTTATCGGGCACCGCGCCGGTTTTTTGCTCCCAGTCCGGCCGTATTTCTTCCAACGCTCTGAACATTTCGCGGCGATACCAATTTTCTAGAACCACGCGCTTGCCGGAATCATCAACTCCCGGTCGCACGTGCATGGTCATGATATCTCCGGATAAGTCGATCCCGGGTGGTGCATTGACCTCCTCAATTTTCAGCAGATAACGACGTCCCCAAACAAAATGACTTTCGCGCTCCAGATACAGGCGCGGCGTCTCTCGCTCCTGTGAACGCATCTTTCGTTGCTCGGCTTTTATCCAGCCGAGCTTCGTCAGAGCGAAGGCGCGAATCGACTCCATGTTCATGTGCAACGGTGCGGCGATACGTACGGCGCCGTCGGGTGGGTAGACGCTCAGGTGGACGTTCTTGATGTCCTTCTGTCGCACTTCCGCGACAATATCGCCCATTTCAATACGTGTAATCATCAGTATTCGGGATGGTGTTTGATTATGGCGAAGATGCGTTCGACTTCCGCCTCGTCTCCAAGAATTTCATAGAGCGCGTGCTTAACGGACCTTTCCCTCGAGGGGACCTCACGCCAACCGTCCGGGCTGTTGGTTTTGAGCGTCGCGTCGATCCGGAGCGCCAGCGTTTCATTCTCATTCAAATTATTGTATAGCGCGTGAAGTCCGGGGGTATTAATCTTTTTCGGGGCAATGGCAGCCTGGCCATCCATAACCTTGCGCGCCAGCTCGGCGACCTCCTTTAAGTAATCTTCGTATTCAATGGCGCGTTCCTTCCGCGCTTTAATAAGTTGCAGGAGGAGTTTGGACATTTTGTCGTAAAACGCCGGATCGTTGAGTTCTTCTTTAATGATCCTGCTGCGCACATTGCCTGCGATTACTTCAGCCACGGCATCTTGATTGTGTTGAATGTTGGCCAATTTGTTCCGGATAGCTTCGGCGATTCCCGATTTCACGATCAATTCCAGCAGGCCCGTATTTTCATCGAACGCGGAAATCGGGCGCGGCGCCTCGGCTCTGATATACGTATCGAGAAGAAAGTGCATATCGGCCTCGTATGCCTTGAGGTCCAGTTCTTCTCCCGCGGCCTTCCGAACCGTATCGCGCGTGGTTTTATAGTGGTCCAGTTCCTTTCTGATAACCTCAATATCGTCGGCGGTATAACCGGCCGCCCTCAGTTCATCGGCGATGTTGGCGTAAGAACGCAACAGGTTTACGGTGGCCAGATACAGAGCCACCCGGCGTGGTTCGTATTCCTTGAGATCCGTTTTGATTTCAATATTGCCGCAGAAGTAACGAACATAGTCCTGCTCTCCTTTTGGGTTTTCTACTGGTTCGCAGAGCAGCGCTATCGCTTCGCGCGCGTCTTCCAGACGTTTGTGGCCATCGGTGAGACGTTCCTTGAGCATGATATTAGGAGAGGCGGTGGCCGATTCATCCAGTTCCGCGGAATACACGGCGAGAGCATGTTCTACATTCTTGAACAGATCCTTGTAGTCCACAATGTGGCCGTTCAGTTTCGCGGGCCCGTCCAACCGATTCGTGCGGCAAATAGCTTGGAACAGCCCGTGGTCGCGCATGGATTTGTCGATGTATAGATAAGTACAGGAAGGCGCGTCAAAGCCCGTGAGAAGCTTGTCGACGACGATGAGTAGCTTCATATTGGCCGGCTCATTGATGAACCGAGCCTTTGCCCGATCGATGTATATTTCCTCCGGGTTCTTGCCGCCTTGTTTGACCGTCCCCTCCAGCAGTTCTTTATAGGTATTGTAGATAAACTGCCTATCGGTTTCCGAATCAGCGCCCGTTTCCTCGAGCGTAACATCTTTCTTGTCGAGTGTGTAGGAAGTCACCAGCGCGCACTTGTTCGCGAACGGGGTCTTACGAAACAGGGTAAAATACTTGCATGCCTCGTAAATACTGGAGGCTACCAGAATCGCGGTTCCGGTATGCTGGCTGAGGCGGGGCTTTACCTCGAAGTCGAAAATGATGTCCTCAATCACCTGTTCCATGCGCGATCGGGAACTCAATACCTTCTGCATCGTACCCCATTTCTTTTTGAGTTCGTCCTTTTGCCACTGATTCAGAGGCTGGGTTTTCGCCTCGAACCAGGCGTCGATTTTCTCTTGAGAGCCCAGCCGCTGATCGATATCCCTCGCCTCGTAGACCAGATCCAGAATGACTTTATCTTCCACGGCTTCTTTAAAGAGATAAACATGGATATAGCCACCGAAGACTTCGCGAGATGTCTTTTTATCTTTCTTGAGTAACGGCGTACCGGTGAAGCCGATGAATACCGCATTGGGCAGCACGGTCTTCATCATCGTATTGAGTCGCCCGCTCTGGGTGCGATGACATTCATCAACGAAAACGAACACATCGCCCACGGCCGGCGAAGGTTTCGCCTCGAGCTCCCGAATGTATTCCTCGAAATTATCCGCGTCTTTGGGCTTGAACTTGTGTATTAAGGAACACAAGATGCGAGCGCTGGGATCGCCCAGCCTTCGCATCAAATCCGCTCCACTACCGGCGCGTACGATTTCTTCTCCGACATCCGCGAAGACCCGCTGGATCTGGGCGTCCAGTTCCTCCCTGTCGGTGATGATCGCCACGCGCGCGTTGGGGTTATTTTCGAGAATCCAGCGTGCCAAGTAGACCATGACCAGGCTCTTACCGCTGCCCTGGGTATGCCAGATGATCCCGCCCTCCTGGCGACGCACATGCTCCTGCGCGGCCTTGATTGCGAAGTATTGGTGCACCCGCGGGACTTTCTTTACCCCGGCGTCGAAGACGACGAAATCATGGATCAGTTCCAGCAGGCGGTCCTTGCGACAGAGCTTCAATAGGTACTTGTCCAGCTTGTAACGCACATCGGTTTCTTCGTCTTCCTTCCAGGTAAGAAAGTGTTTTTCCGGGGTGCCGATGGTTCCGTAACGCAAGCCCTCCGTATCGTTGCCGGCCATGACGAATTGAACCGTGGCGTAGAACCACTCGTTGAATTCCGGCATTTGATTGGAGATATTTTGACTAATGGCCGTGGCAAGGGAAGTCGTACTTTTCTTCAACTCCAGGACGACGATGGCGATGCCGTTCAAAAACAAAACAATGTCCGGCCGTCGTTCTTGTTCGCCCACCATGGTTACTTCCTCGGCGACGGCGAAGTGATTCTTTTCCGGTTCCTTCCAGTTGACGAGGTGCACCGTTTCGGTTAATTCACCGGCGGCAATTCGGACATCAACGCCATAGCGCAACAGCCGATACACTCTCTTATTATTGGCATACGGCGAACGGTTGGGATTCGCCGCTTCCGTTATGAGTTTCTGTTGAGCCGACTGGATTTGCGCTTGAGAGTAACCGCTTCGTTCCAACCAGGCGGTGAGCATGCCTTCGTCGATATTACCATTGGTTCGATAGGTCCAGTCCCCCAGGTAATCATAGCCCAGCTCGTCTTTGAATAATTTGATTACGCGTTCCTGCGTAACTCTTTCCGGCTTTCCGATTTCACCCATGATTCTTTTCCCGTGGTTTTATACGAGGCGAATGCGCCCCGTCAGTAATTCCCGCATCATGCCCTGCTTGATTTTGCGGGCCTTGGTGAGTTTCGCTTCGAGTGCTTCGATTTCGGCGTCCATGTCGGAGAGCACTTCGGCGATGGCGGTTTGTTCGGCGAGTGGTGGGAGTGATAGTTCTACAGCCTTCAATTGATTTTTTCCAATTTCTAAAAATGTGCTTCCAGCGCAAAGCTTTAGGAAGTCTTTCTTTTTTGTAGCAACCGTGTAATACAAAAAATTGAAATCTGTTGATTCAAATGGAATAAGATTCTTAAAACCCTGATTAGTAGAGATTGGGATCGTATTGATTGCGCAGTCGCCGATCGTTGCCCGAGATGTAATAATTACCGAATACGGTGGGATAAGGTCGGCGGAACTGGAATTCAAACCTGCCAGAGTGATTGCACGTTCTGTTTTTGAAAGATACTTTCGCCCTCTTAGTGAAGTTATGTCTGTAGGCGTGCACCAACTAACATCTCCATTCCAAAACTCAGGGCGATTTGTTGCGGGTGTTCCCCCACTACGAATATCTGCAGCCTCCTCAATTCTTTGTATTTTCCATTCGCCTTTGTGCCCAGGCAACCGCCTCTTCCCCGTCAGCAACTCCTGCATGGCGCCTTGCTTTATCCGGTGCTTTTTCGCGATAAGCTGCTCCAGCGATTCGATGAGAGCGTCCGCGTCGGAGAGGGCTGTGGCGATGGCGGATTGTTCGGCCAATGAAGGCAGAGGTGTTTCAATGGACCGGACCTGGGTGAAGTTAAGACCTTCCCGGTTTCCGCCAGCTTGAAAGCTGTCGATTTGCTTTTGTCCAATAGTGGACAATAGAACATAGTTGATAAAACCCGGAGAGGCTGTTTCAGTCAAAACCCTGATAATGCAAACATGCTGATTGACGTTTCCTCCTTTTAACTGCTCATCAACAATCGAACTGCGACCGATTGAGGCCCCTGTAATATTTAGGAGAACATCATTCAAAGTAAGCTCGGTCGAACTAAAGCTTTGATGAGTTTGTTCATCGATATATACCAGGTCATCAAGACGCAAGTCGCCCCATCCGATATTCTGACTCCGAACAAATGGTCTGCCATACTCCAAATAATTATCATTTCCTCCAAGGGGCGTAATTCCACTGCCGACCTTCGAAGTTAAAGAACCGACATTTCGAACCTCCCAGTCCTCCGGGATCACACCCACTTCCGTCTGCTTGTAGCCCTTCTTCACACTCATCATGCGAACCCCATCTTCGCCAGATGTCCGTTGACCTTCGCCTCAAGTTCAGCGACCGCATCAACCAGTTCCGGCAAGGGCTTACCATAGCGGTCCGCCAGTTCCTTGATGCGTCCGGTCAGGCTCTGGCTGATGCGATCCATTTCGCCGTGAACCGCGGTTGAAATCGTAGTCAGCCATTTATCGTCCACAGCCAGGAGCTTGACCTCTTCTTCCGAAAGCTCCGGGTACTTTTTATATGCTTTCTGATCCAGTTCTGCTTCCTTTGCCTTGATCTGTTTACGGCTATCGGCGATGGTTTCCAGAAGCCGTATGTACTGGTCCAGAATGCGCAGGTCGCCCAGGTCTTCGCGTTCCGGTTCGGTGGGAAGCAGGTCGCGCGTCTCCTGTTCCTGCGTAGCGTAGAGTTCCTTCATGATTTTTTTCGCCGCGCTCGCTTGCGATTGAACGGCGAAGTAGCCTTCCAGGAAGGCGCGTTCTGTCGTATCCGCGGTTTCCTTGAAGCGAGCCTTGACCCGGGCCTGGGACAGCCGACCCCGATCGTCTTCGAGAGCACGCAGCCGCCCGTCGTCTTCCAATTGCTTTTGCTCCGCCTCGGCTTTGCCGAGCTCCGAAACGGCCTCGCTGTATTGGCGAAAGGTAGTCTGGTTTGCCTTCTTCCAGAAAGCCAGCACGGCCTCGTACCAGGCCCCTTTCGCCTCGGCCTGATTACCCACGTCGCACAGGGCGCCGTCATCGCCGCCGTGTTCTTCTTCCAGCTCTTCCTGTTCGCCAATCGCCTGTTCCAGTTCCGTTTGGAGGTCGTCGATTTCCTCCTGCTCGGCGGCGAAAAAGCGCGCGACGACGTATTCTTTCGGAACCAGATCACAGGTCCATTCCCGCTTACTTTTCGTTTCCCGAACGATATAGGTCTCGGCCTTCCAGCCGTCGGCGGCGATCAGATACAGGTCGTCCTGCATGGTTTCGGCCGCGTATTCCATCAGATGTTGATAGACGTCGTAAGGATCGATCAGCGGCTTACCCTGGTAATGCTCCAGCAGATCCTCTGATAGCGTTTCAATGATTTCCCTGGGCCTACAGCCGGTCTTCAGCGCCCGAAGCTTCTTTCGTGTACGCTTGCGCCAGACATCAAAGTGCGAATTCATCTCATCAATGTAAGCGGCGAATTCGGGATGCTCGTAGATCGTGGACTTGAGTGCACCGGGATCGATTTTCAGATCGAAGTAACCGGCGCGATTCTTCTTGAAGAGCGTTTTTTTCAAGCCGGGGCAGACGCTCCAGTACCGTTCGCGGGCGGCCACGTCGGCCTCCGGGATACCACCCCTTAGATGACCGTCAATGTCTTCCATGTCCTCGGGTTCGCTACTATCGATATAACGCGGCAGGTTCAAGTTAAAGTCGTTTTTTTGGATCTCGCCGTAAGGCACCATGCGCGCGTATTTCTCCGCGCCTTCCTGGCGCTGGAAGACATCGACGATGCGATGAATATCCTTGCTCCGCAGGCGATTCTTATTACCGTCCTTGGTGAACCCCTGAGCGGCGTCGATCATGAAGATGCCCTTGCGCGCGGCAGCCGCTTCTTTATCGAGCACCAGAATACAGGCCGGAATGCCCGTGCCGTAAAAGAGGTTGGCCGGCAGTCCGATGATGCCCTTGATGTAACCTTGGCGCACCAGGTTCTTGCGAATCTCGGCCTCCGCATTGCCGCGAAAGAGCACGCCGTGCGGTAGAATACAGGCCCCCTTGCCCTTGCTGTTGAGGGAACGGATTATATGCAGCAAGTACGCGAAATCGCCCTGTTTCTCCGGCGGGATACCGTATTCAAAACGACGATGTAAATCGTTCTCCGGATCCAGGCCGGTACTCCAACGCTTATCCGAAAAAGGCGGATTGGCCACCACGTAATCGAATTGTTCCATCTTGCCGGTTTTATCTAGAAACTTTGGGGCGGTCAGGGTATTGCCCTGGCGAATTACGGCAGTGGCCATGTTGTGCAGGATCGTATTCATCTGAGCGAGAGCACTGGTGGCCGAATCCTTTTCCTGGCCGTTCAACGTAACCCTGTCCTTCGCCATACCGCCCACTTTTAATAGTAACGAGCCCGATCCGCACGTGGGGTCATAAACCGAGGTTTTCGTGCTGGTCTTCGCTTCGCGGATACCCAGGATCTGGGCAATGACGCTACTGACCTCGGAGGGCGTATAGAATTGCCCCTTGCTCTTGCCGCTCTCCGTGGCGAATTTTCGCATTAAGTACTCGTATGCATCGCCCAGTAGATCATCGTCCTCTTCCCGGTTTTTGGAAAAGTCGAGCGCCGGATTTTCGAAGATGGCGATTAGATTGGTCAGCCGCTGGACGCGCTCCTTGCCGCCGCCCAGCTTCACCTCATCGTTGAAGTCGGGAACATTGGCCAGCTTGTTGGCCTTCGCCAGCGGACCGACGATCTGCTTGTTGATCTTGTCGCCGATGTCGGTCTTGCCCTTGAGCGCCACCATATCCTGGAAGCTTGCGCCATCGGGCACGGCGATTTCGGCGTAGGGGCCCTTGAATTTGTCGCTGACGTATTTTACGAAGAGGAGGACGAGAACGTAGTCCTTGTACTGACTGGCATCCATCCCGCCGCGCAGTGCGTCACAACTCGCCTAGAGGGATGAGTAGAGTTCCGATTTTTTAACGGCCATTAAATGATAAGCGCTCCAATGTATGTACTATCCACCCATATCAACCCGCCTGTTTTCTTCAGCAAGTGAAAATCCCGAAATCAGCTACGCCGCCACCCATCAGAAACACGGATCTCGCGGCCGTATAACTCTTTGGAGCAGCCGAAACTCGCTCGCGGTCGTGCCGTCCGTGACAAATCGTGGCTCCACAGCCCGGAAATAACGGTAGGTACGAAATGAATCGGCAATTCTTGTTTATACTTATTTACCCCTTACTACTTTGTGCATGTAACCAGTACGAAAACAAACCCTTGAGCGGCGATATTGATCTACAGGGTCATCGAGGTGCCCGGGGCCTGGCGCCTGAAAACACCCTGCCCGCCTTCGATAAGGCAATTCAGTTCAAGATGACGACCCTTGAGCTGGATACCGTCCTGACCAGGGACAACCGCCTCATCATTACACATGACCGGCGAATCAACGCGAAAATTTGTCGACCGGTCGGAGGGCGCAAAGCGCGAAACAAAACCGTCCGCGAACTAACCGTTGCCCA
>CAZGYS010000250.1:0-8710 GCA_964530305.1 uncultured Leptospiraceae bacterium | reverse complement strand
TGCATCGCGGCATCCCTCTCGCGCTCTCCCTTCGCGCCGCGAAGGTTCGCCCTCCGTGGCTCACATTCGCGGAGTTACGCGGACCTCCTGTCCGCGAAGATGGAACGGAAGGTCATTGAAGATGAGATCTCCGTCGAAAAGGCGAACATATCGCATTACTTTTCTACGCGAAGCTATCGCTTCATACGATTTCGCGCAGAAGTTGTTAAAGAACTGATTTCAGTTTAAATCAGTCGTTGGTAGTGTAAAGAAATTTGGAAGGTTGGCTTTGTGGAAAATTTGCCAACACGGAGTGATAGATGGCACCGAATTTGGAAGCTTGGAGACGTAATCATGGAATTACGTACTCCATATTTTGAAATCTGTAGGTTCGGTTTAAATACCGGACGGGACAGGACAACAAAATCAAGAGCCGGGGATAACTATACGTTTAGAGCCCTCAACGTCTATTTTGATTTTATCATTTAGAAGGGCCTTACCCAAACAAGTATGCTGACTCGACTTAAAGTTACACTCGATCTTGCTGATTGTATATTTTCGCTTTTCGATTCGAAAAGGCCGATCTAGATCATCCGGAGACTTGCCCGCACAACTCTTATCAAATACTTTTTTTCTTATTTGCACATTGACCTTACCTTTCCGATAGCTCCAACGCCCGGACATTTGATATCCACAGATACCCATATTCGGACCGCCAACAAATTTCTTTGGATGCAGGTCAAAGACATCTTGATACTTATCGACAATAAATCTCAGCCGGAAATTACCAACAAATTGATTCAGCCCAGCTTCACTCCCTAGACTAAAGTCTGGAACTGGGTCTTTTTTTTTCTCGGCCACACTCCCATCGCAAGAGGCCACCGTTAGACCAAGAATTATTCCAATAAAAGCCTTTCTCATAAATCTGCTTCTCCAGTTTTTATCAATCTCTGGGACGGATGATTGTTGTTGTCAATCCGAAACGATATCGATGCGCCTGTTCCCAAGTATATCTTTGAATTACTCCACCACGATCAATGAAATTATTCTTTCCATATCTTCCTGAAGTTAGATTTTTTCTTCCCCAAGAATCTCCGATGACTATGCCCTGAGCATCCATTTTCAATACTCGAATATAGTGACCACCGGTTGTCCGAGCCTTAATATACATATAATCTGATTTACCAAGGCGGGTCGTTTCCATCATAAATGTGCGAAGGGCATTGGGATTCGCAAAGGAACCCAAATAACCTCCTTGTGAAGGTGTTTTTGCTTCTTTATAAGCGATGGATCCGTCTTGATATCGAGTAAAATTGCTAGTGTCCAACGGCTTCAACTTATCGCCGTACAATTTCCAAACACCAGCCATCAGCGCCCAAGGATGTGTCGGGTTCTTGATGTTGCCCTGACTCACGGCCCACATATTAGCATTAGAAGTTTGGCCCATAACAAGCTTCAATCGTCGCTTCTGTTCTGTCTTGTTCGGCGCATTGAGAACGTATCGCATCGCGTCAGCAAGTTTGTTTTCCAATTTTTGATGCTCTTCCGGCGAAAGCCTTAGGGCATCCGCCAAGGTTCCTGCTGCGGCAGAACAACCGCATTGCGCACTATATCGCCACGAAGTGCGATTACCAACAGTGGCCTGATTTGCGTTGTCACGCTGGTTCATCACAACTGGCTTCCATTCAAGAATACCGTACTTTCGCAACAAGTGAGTCACTCCGATCCTGTCCATTAACTTATAAAAGCGATTTCGCTCCGCCGGCGTGTTTGGAACTTTTATAACACGGCCACCAAGAACCTGATACTCTTTACCATCCTTGCTCCAGTATTTACGCAACCTACTTCCATTTTCAGTTCTTGCCATTTTGTTCGTAGGTTTGCCATCTTCGTCTGCTACGTAAAAGATCTGCCGTACGAGGCCTTTCGCTTTGCCGCTTCTCATAAATTCGAGAACTTCGACCTGTCCGTCCTCCGCCTTGCCAATTAATTTGTTACCTGAAACCTTGTACACTTTACCGCTTTTCGGATCTGTATACGTCGACCCTTCCAGAATTTTGGCCCGGTCTTCTGTAGAATAAGCGCCGCTTCCTGTGGGAGCCCAGTTCGATGTCAGCAGTTCGCGCGCCATCCACTTCTGCACTATCCGCTCATCGGTTTGAAAACCATTTCCTGTCAGGAAGTTGCCGGCCTGTTCAAAGAAATTCGCGGCACCATCCCACACAGCTCCCAGCCCTTCAAGCGTCTGCTGTTGACTGAGGCCCCTCGAATAACTCACGCTGCTACCCGTCCGATCAAATCCCACACCAACACTATGCGTCCCAGCCATCGGATTATTTCGATCAGCCAGGTACGAATAGGAAACACTACCTCCGAAACCCCTATCTTCATTATACGTAAGGCCCGCAGACACACTACCTCTCCACTCCCGATCAGCACCACCCTTCCCCCGATGATTATCCGATAATCCGAAATTCGCTCCATACGTCGGCCCTCCCTCTCCTACTTGAGAATACGAAAGACCCAGGTTATATTGATTAAAATTGGCCAAACCGCCGAGCGTGACATCACTATCAAGCTCGCCCGTGAAGCCAAGGCTGTAAGAAGTACCCCCACCTTCGTATACTCGCGCACCAATGTTGACATGATCTCCAATACCAAAATTCACACCCGCATAAGCCGGTCCGAATCCGCCGAATTCGCTGTACTCAACGCCCACCGCCGCGCGGCCCTCTAGACCGGCTATATCAAAACCAAGTCCCACATCCGCGCTCGCGCTGAATCCGCCCTCATGCGTGTAGCCAAAACCAATGTTCAGCACTGATCCCGTAGCCATCTGGCTTCCTATCGACGCCGCCTGACCCAGCGGGTTCGCTATCGCGCCTTTCACGCCGCCTTCCTTGTAGCCCTTGCCCACTTCCCAGCCCCAGTATCCATACGCACCGCCCATGGTCGTCAGCAACATGCTTCGCACCGCCGGGTTCATCGTGGCCAGCGCCTTCGTCACGCGTTGCCCCGCGGTGTTCGCGCTTCGGTCTATGCGTTTCTCTCCACTGCGCAAGGACCTGTTTAACTTTTGATTCGCCTTGTTCAACGCTCCCTGGTTGCTCGCCAGCAGCGCATACCCCACGGGCCCGCTCCCCGCCGCCACGCTCAGCGCGGACAATGCCGCCATGCCGGATGCGTTGTAGAGCCCGGCTCGGCCCAGCGCCTTCGCGCCGCTTCGCACCATGTCGCCCACGCTCTTCGCGTTCGAAAAGTCGCCGCCCGAGTTCATGTCTTCGCCTTCCTGCTTCGTCGCGTCATGCAACTCCTTCAACTTCAAAATCCGATAGAACTCGTCGAAGTGATGGCGTCCGAACGTGCCGCCTTCGGTGGGTCCCACGATAAACCCGGCGTTGGAATTGAACACGCCGCCGCCCTGGGAGAGGGCCGTGAACGTCGTATTGCGCGCGCTGTATTCGGCGCCCTGGGCGATTGCGCGAATGCCGTCTCCGCCGCCGGTCGCGGTCACCGCAAGTTCGTGATTCACGGGATTGTCCGGGTCGTAGACGTCCTTGAAATCCTTTTGCATTCGGCCGCGCGCCAGGCGAACGATGGTCTCCAGTTCCGCCGCGCGAATGCCCGAGCCCTTGATGATCGTCTTGTCCGAACCGTCCCCGGCCGCCATGGTTTCCAGGTTCCAACTTCGCCCTTGCGAATCCTTCACCGTCGGCAGACCCGGACGCGTATACTTAAAGAAAGTATAACCGGGCAGCGCCTGCAGTTCGCCCGGCTTACCACTCAAGAGGGCCGCGCTCGTCTTCACGAAGCGAGCGTAGCCGTCCCCCGCCTTCGTCCAGCCCGCGTTGGATAGACGCGAATCCAGCTCGCTCGTCAGGGCGCGATTCGCCTCGGCGATGGTCTTCTCGAACGTATCCGGCAGCATGCGCAACTCATCCAGAATTTGAATCAACGCCAGCGCCTGGGAACGCTCCTGAAGCTCCGTCTGAAGTTTATTGAAACTCTCGCGCACGCCGTCGCTCGCCGTGCTCGTGAACGAAAGCGCCTTCGCTTCCTTGAGAAAGAGATTGGTATCGGCGAACAGGGCGCCCTTGAGCAGCTTCGCGTCCAGCTCGCGGCCCGCGTCGCGCTTGCGGGCGCGCACCTTGTTCAAAATTTCATTGGTGTTGATGCTCAAGGCGATTTCCGCCGGCAACCCTCGACGCAGCTCGGCCACCATCCCGTCGATGCTCGCGTACAATTCGCGAATGCGTTGCTCCTCAGTTCCGTTATCCCGGGAGCGCAGCATGTTCGCCGTCCACTCCTGTTGAGAGCGCACCGCGTCCTCGATGCGTTTCAGATAGGCCGCGTCTTTTTCTTTAGCCTGGCGATCGAATTCCTCCGTCCAGGTATTCCATTTGCCCTTGAGTTCCTTGCCGATTTCATTCCACTGCTCCAGACCCTGGTCGCGAATGGACTGAATACGCGTCAGCCATTCCTGCTTGCGTCGCGCGTAGTCCCGCTCCTTGTTTTCCCATTCCTTCAACTGGGCCGCGCGCACCTGAGCCAGATGCATTTCGAATACCTGGTCGGGCGCCTGGCCTTGCCCCAGATAGTCGCTCGCAATCACGCGATACATTTCAAATTGAATCCCCTGGCTCGTTCCGCCTTCGTTACCCGCTTGCACCAGCAACCCGTGCAGGAAGCTTTCGCGGTCCTCCAGCAATATCCGCCGGTCCACCTTCACGCCGCCCACGTTTACGAAGTTCTCCGCCGCCGCGAAGTATTCACTCCGACCGATTTCGTATTGCGTGCGGGACATGGCCGCCACCGCGTCGGCGAACTCGTCCAGCGAAACCATCAAGGCCATGCCGCGTCCCGTCGCGTCGTCCGCGCTTCGAGTCGCCGTGGGACCGCCCGCCATCCGCTTGCCGTCCCGGGTATAAAAACCGAAGCCGTCGTGCACGGCCATGAGATGGGCGATGGATTTGCCGTCGCTCCCGGCGATTTCATTGAACGAAAGCTCTTTCTTTTCGCCCTTCCAATTCAATGTGGTCAACGCGCAATTGCTCGCGCAGCCCTTGCTCTCCACCAGCGTCAGATCGTCGTCGGTCAGGCCCCACCGATTCGTGCCGCCGGTGCGCATGCTCAAGATGCCCTTGAGCTGATCCACCGTGCTGATGTCCGTGAGTTGATGCAGCTCGGCATACAAGGCGCGTAGTTGCGTCCCTTCGTTCTTGAGTTGACCGACGCGCGTTTCCAGGTTATCGCGAGCGCCGTTCCAGGCGTTCACCGCGCTCACGTAGGCTGCCGCGGGCGCCGCGCCGTAGATGCCCATCCAGGCGAAAATCGTAGCCTGCGCCGCAACCGTCAGACCCACTTCGTGATTCATCGCATCGCGAAACTGAACATAGGAATCGCTGTTTTGCCGGGTCGTGCCGCTCACGCGTCCCTGATTGTGGGGGTCCTCGAACAAGAGCCAGACGGCATTCAGTTTGTCATGAGCGTCCTTCACCAGCGGCGGGGCGACTCCACCCGCCTGGTTTTGAAAATACGAATGCAGATCGTAATCGGGATGGCGATTGCGCAAACCCTGTCCGAAATTCGGAACACCGCCCTGGGAAAACGCGGGGTGCTGAGCGAAGATCAAATCATAGGCTCCGATCTTGCCGTCCACGATACCGTTGAGCATCCGATACCGTTCGCGCAGACGCTCTTCGCTGGCCAGGTAAGTCGACGAGCCGTAATCCAGATAACCGTCCACGTCGCGATACAACCCACCCGCCGCGGGCAACGGCAACACCTGATCCATGACGCCCTCGACGACGGCCTTTTTCGCGGCGATGTCCTTCTTCAGTTGGCGCACGCGCTCCTTCACCAGATACTCGGCCCGGGAAAAACGCATGGCCCGTAAGGCCCATTTCTCCATGACGTCTTTTTCGCCCTGAACGGCCGCACGCAACTCGGCGATCTTGACCTGCTCCGAAACCTTCTTTTCGATTTCAGCGATTTTCTTTTTGTGTTCGTCCAGCGCCTTTTGCGCGTCATCACGCTCGGTCTTCGCTTGCTCCACGAGATCGGTTCGCGCCGTATCCGCGGCGGAACCCCGTCCCGCGTACAACCACAACTGCGCGAAGTCGTACACCGCCTTGATGCGCGCCAGTTCAATGTCGGCCGCGTTCACGGTCGCGTAGGCCGCCGTGGTTTCGGTTTGTTTGTTATCGTATGCCGTTTGCGCGGTCTTGACTTTACCCTCGGCCGTAGTGAATTCCGTTTGAGCCGTATTGAAAGCGGTTTCGAATTGCTCCAGGTCCTTCCGGGATTGTTCCAGATTCGCGGCCAGGTCCGAACCCGAATCCGTGAGCCTGGCATACTGGGCCGCCAGGTTTCCGGCTTCGATGATGCTTTTTCGCAATGTGGCTTCGCGTCCCAGGGCCGCCTGAAGATTCGCGTCCGGGTTATTGGCCGCGCCGAAATCGGGCTGAACCGCGTTCAGAAAAGAATCCAATCGCACGCGCAAATTATCCAGGTCGGCCTGAAACGCGAAATCGCCTCCGAGCCCGCGCGCCGTCACTGAATCCGTTGTCGTGTAGTCGTCATTGAACGCGGCGATGGTCTTGCCGATGGACATGTACGTATCGAACTCGGGCGCGTCCTTGAACGCGTAGGAATCATACTCCAGCGTTTTGAGCAAACCGGCCAGCTTTTGTTCGGCGCGTTGCTCCAGTTCATTGATACGATTGCGCACGCTCACCTCATAGGACACCTTCGTAAGCTTGCCGTCCGTGGTGATGCCAGTGTAATTGCGATACGTATCTAAAGAAAGATTATCCTTGAGCGCGTCGTTGACGAACCTCGCGCGACGCTCGTCGCGCCGGGCGGTCTCGGTAACTTTCGCAAAACTCAACAACTCCGCGTCCAGACTATCGGCCAGATCGTCCAGACCGCGCGCATAGGTGAAGTCGTTCAAGTAGGCCGCGCCCTGAAGCGCCAGACCCGGGTCCAGTTTATACAATCCCAGCGGATCCGAAATTCCGGCGGCCCGCAAAAGAAAGCCGTCCAGTTCTCCCGCGCTCAAGTCCGCGCCGGTCCGGCCCAGCAGATCGGTCTCGATTTCGCTCTGATAAGTCTTCGCGTCTTCACCGTAAAAATTGCGCATGATGTAGTCCATGCGTACGGTAGCGGCCATGGAAACTTGCGTGACGCTTTCGTATTTCTCGGCGGCCAGCCAGGCACCCAGCGCGGCGCTATCGCCCGGATTCAGACGCGCGGTATAGTCCAACGCATAGTACTTTTCCGCGGCATGCAAAGCCTTGAGTTCCGCCGGAAGATAAAAAGAAGCATTCCGTGCATCGTAATTGGCCAGGTATTCGTCGAGAGTCGCGGCCAGCTCCACGGCATCGCTCGCGGCCGCGTCGGGATACAGACTTGAAATCCAGGCGCTTCGGGCAATCGCTCGATCATTCGCCTGCGTCGCGTCCAGGTCGTCGCGCCCTTTCAAATACGCTTCGAAACCCTCGACGCTCGCGTACTTCTTAAGTTCATCGGGAAGACCGGCAATCACGGCGCGCCCGGCGGCCAGGTTGCTGCGAATATCGCCATAGGCGACTTCCAGCGCGTACGCACCCAGCTCGCTACGCAGCGAAGCATCCTGCTTGTCCAGAAAGTCGGACAGCTCATCGCGTACGCCGCCCGCGGCGATGATGGTCCGCGCATTGTAACGGCGCAAGTCCTCGGTCAACTCGGCCAGCCGCGCGGCATTCAACGGCTGCCCCAGAAAACCGGCCTGCTTCTCGACGCGCGTCGCACCCTGTCCGTATAGATAGTATTTGCCCGCCTGGAGATTGGCCAGAAAGACGTCCGGCGCGCGCTCATCGCTTCGGTTGGAAAGAAACGCGCTCACGAGCTCGACCTTGTGCAATTGCCAGGCCCGCTCCTCCAGCTCCCCCATGACCGCGTCCAGTTCGGCGGACACGGTATAGTTTACGCCCGGGCGATTCTTGAATTCGCGATAACGCGTGAGCAAATTCGTCACTCGCGCGGAATCCGCGGAGAGGAGCCGCTGCTCGTCTTGCAGCGCCCTGGTCGTGGAACGCAACTCTGTCAGGATTTCAGCGGCGGCCTCTCGCGCTTCACGCAATTTTTCAGCGTCGGCCAGTTCGGTATCCGAGGCCGACTCCCGGGTCTTTATGGCGGCCGCGTCCCCCGCCTTCAGATCGGCGAAGGCCGGATGGGATTGTAGATACAGCAGTGAATCCAGTTCGTCAGCGGGCCCCATGGCTTGCCCGAGTACTTCGCGGACGGCCTGGTTGCTTGGTTCGCCCTTTATATCGCGCGAAAGAAGGAAATCGCGCATGCCTTTGATATAGGCTATTACTTCACTCCCGGCGATTTTGCCGCCCCCGGCATCGGCAAACGCCGTGACGCGACCGTTCAATCCGGTCAACAGCGTTGCCGCGGCCGCCTTCGCGTCCGTCTGATCCGTTTCGGCGGCGGTCCATTTCGAAAGCGTGGTTGTCGCGGCCGACGCGCGAGACAGCACGGGAATCGCCGCGCGATTGTAGTCGTTGGAGTGCGCATTGACCCCGCGAATGCCCTCGTTCAACCCCTGGGTAATGTCGGCCAGTTTGCGCAGGAGTTCGTCATCGCTTGCCTTGACGATGCGATAAGTCGAGTCCCCGTCCACCGCGGTTTTCTCGGCGGTCGTGAGGGCGTCATAAGCCGCTTGCGGCAACAGCTTCAGGCCTAC
>CAZGYS010000249.1:2396-8745 GCA_964530305.1 uncultured Leptospiraceae bacterium | reverse complement strand
GACACTACGGATCCCGGACCGAGCAGGTCCTGGCCCTGGCCGACGGCCCGAGTCTCGCCCACGCGACGAAACGCCGCTCGCCCGACCGACGCGACATCATCGCCGCGCAAACCAGGCAGGCCGTACGACGGGAATCCGCCGTCAAATTGTCCGACGTATTGTTGCGTCGAACGGGGCTTGGAACCCTGGGTCTACCGGGGGACGACGTCCTGGCCCTCGCGGCCGACATCATGACCGAGGAACTGGGCTGGAGTCGCGAACGACGTAATCGGGAGCGGGCCGAGCTGCGCGAAACCTACAACGCCGCTTCCGAAGCTCCGGGCCGGCGGACGCGCAAGCGCGCGAAGGTCGGAGCGGCCTGACCACCGTAATGTAAGTCCGGGACACGCCGGGCGTGCCGAACGCGCACGCACCCGGCTTCCGCGGGAAGTTCAAATGTTCAATCTAGAATCCCTCCTGGCCATGTATCGGGAACCCATGTTCCTGTTGTATCCCGTTGCCACTTTATTGTTAAGCATCGTCGCCTTTCTGGCTTTCGCTTTGCCCTGGACCTGGCTGGCCTGGAAGAACCCCCTCTGGGCGCGCAAGTATCGCATCCAACAGGATCGTGAAATCGACGTTCAGCGCTGGTTCCTGCCGTCCCTGGGACGCATCGCGGTGAACTCTTCCATCACTTTCGCGTTGCTGTTGTTGACCTGGCCGGTGCTTCGCTTGAGCGGCGTCCACTGGGGAGCCCTGCCCGACTGGTATGTAGTCATTGCACAGCTCGTATTTTTCATTTTCCTGGACGATTTTCTCTATTACTGGATGCATCGCGCCATGCACCTGCCCTGGCTTTATAAGCATGTGCACATCGTTCACCATCGCCCCACGACGCCCTGCGCCATCGCCGGGAACTACTTCCATCCCGCGGAATTCATCGCCACGACGAGCCTGGTTCTGGTGGGCCCCACCCTGGTGGGCGCTCATGTAGTCACGGTTTGGATCTGGGTCGTCTTTCGTCAGCTGGAGGCCGCGGACGGTCATTGCGGTTACGACATTCCCTGGAATCCCACGCGCTTCTTTCCCTTCTATCATGGCCCCGCCTACCATGACTTTCACCACAAACGTTTTTTTGGAAACTACGCCGGATTTCTTTCCTACGCGGACCGGTTCTTCGGCGAATACGCGAAAGGTTATCGCGAATATCGCGCGTCGAAACGCGCACGCGGGCCGGCCGAGACTTCGCGCTGAACTATATTCATTAACTGAAATTTCAAAAGTTCTTAATATTGCCTTGACCCTTTCAAGGCGGGGCGCCATTCTTCGCGCGAAGGCAACTTCACGAAACGATAATTTCATCGAAATATATAATATCAGCAATTAAGGGCAGGACATACATGGATACGACCGGCGGCAATGTTTCTCATCCCCAGCGAAGAGACGGAGACTCACTGAATCACCCCATGCGAAGAGCAACGGATCACCCGATGCGTCGTTCCGAGGATTGGATTCGCCTGACGGATTACGACATGCGTCGGGCCACGGACAACTCCATCGTCTCGGAAAACACCGTTCGCCGCCGCGTGATCATTCCCCCGGGAATGTGCGGTCACAACTCGCTCTTCGTAAGCCGTATCGGAGATTGGACCTGGGACGCGGTTTACAAACTCTGCGGCGTGAACACCTTCAATGCCCGCACGGATAAGGGTTACCCCGCCTACCTGACCTTTTTTTACTACAATATCAAGGGCAACCCCAAGACCCACTTGAAGCTCTTTACGGTGGGAGACGAAATCGAAGTCCTCACCCGGCTCTACAAGACCAACGCCGAATCCATTTATGCTCAGCATCAGATCAAATTCGCGCCGGCGGATGTTTCGCGTTCGGTGGAGTTTCAGTCGGACCTGGACGAGATGTTCGAAAACCCCGACGAAGACACCCTCTACGTAGAGAACTACAATCGCTGGATCTGTCGCGCCGGCGGCGAAGGTAATGAAAAGTTGCTGAAGAGTTCGCCCAAGAACTTCCAGTTCAAGCATCTACCGGCCCCCACGGAACGTTATCCCGCGCGGGATTCCTACCGGGACGCCCTGGCCAACAACGGCTTTCTGGCCATGGTGCCGGACAACTTCGAGCTTTTCATCGACGAAGAAGACTACAAGGAATCCTACATCATCGATCCGGTGCGCGACATCAACGGCGTAGGCCTGCTCTATTTCGCGTCCTACTTTACGATATTCGATCAAGCCATCTATAATTTATGGATTCGCCTGGGCGGAGACGTGGTCAACTTCCTGGATCGTCGCATTACGGATCAAAAGATCTGCTTCTCCGGGAACGCCGACTTCAGTACGCTGCTGGAAATTAAAATGAAGGCCTGGCGCAATCCGGACAATCCCCACGATTATATCTTTAACGTCGTCGTGCTGCGCAAGAAAGAACAACGCATCATCGGCATTTGCACCATGCGCATGCTCATGGAGCAGGAACTGGTGCTGGACTAATCGCGGAGAATCCCTACAAGCTCGGGGAAGCGGAATCGCCCGCGGGTCCGTCGGCCGGCCGGCAAGCGGAGATTCCCAAATCGCCTTCGCGCATTCTACGGGCCTTCCTGGGCATGTTCATGGGAACCGCGGCGGGCATGGCCGGGGGCGGTATCACGGCCGCCGTCCTGTCCTTCATCATCGCCGAGATGCACGGCGTTTCCGACGTGGTCATAGTGGCCATAGCCGGCGGAACGCTGGGCGTCTTTTGCGGTCTGCCCATGGGCATGTTATTGGGTACCGCACTGGCGCTTTACCTGACGAAGACCGTGCCGCCGACGCCGAAACGGTTTCGCTGGGTTTCCATCCTGACGAGCGCGGTTATGGGAGTTTTTTTCGGCGGCCTGGGAGCGTATTTCATTTACCTTTTTCGAGACTTAAAGACATCCCTGGCCCTGACCTCCGTTCTGGGCATGTGCGTGGGCCTTCTGGGAGCGGCCGTCGCGGGCCGCCTGTTGAGTTGGTTCATGGAGCGGGTCTGGAGACGATGAGGACGGAGTCGGCGGAGGCTATTTCCTAGATCAAATTCTTGGAGATGGCGAATCGCGTCAGCCCCGCCACACTGGTAATATTGAGTTTATTCATGATACGCGCCCGATGACTTTCCACCGTACGCGGGCTGATACCCTTTTCCCGAGCAATATCCTTATTGGTAAGACCGCGCGCCACCAGGGTGAGTACTTCCCGCTCCCGACGAGTGAGAATTTCCAGGGAATGTTCCGCGGGACTGGCGCCCTGCACGTCCCGAATATAATCGTTCATGACCATGGATTCGATCATGGGTGAATACGCCTTGCGACCGGCGCGAATTTCGCCCACGGCCCAGACCAGTTTCTCATAGGAATCATCCTTGATGATGTAACCGTCGATACCCTTGCGGATGGCGCGACGAAAATAGGTCTCGGTATTATGAAGGGTCAGCACCAGTACGCGCAAACCGCGATAGTTTTCGCGCAGGGCGTCCAGGATTTCCAGGCCGTCCATGCCCGGCATGGAAATGTCCAGGATTAAAAGATCACAGGGAACGGTTTCCAGGACGTTCATCAGTTCACCGCCGTCCCCGGCCTCGGCGACGACCTTCAGGGAATCCCCCGTCTCGATCAAGTTCCGGAGTCCGTCTCGAACGATCCTGTGATCGTCCGCCAGAATTATTCTGTAGACCTCGGTTTCCGTCATCAAAAACTCTCCAATAGGCATCCGCTTTCCTCCAAATGTTTAGACGCAACAATATAGTTTATGTATTCATATTGTTGTATCCGCTTGATTAAGGCCTGGTTAGACAAAGTTAAAGGACTGTTAAAATCGCATTAACCGCTATTACCATTATTTCGACCTTTCGCGAACGGCGCGTCTCAAATTCATTCGTATGGGATTATTATAAAGGACCTACGTAAATTTCGCAATTCGCAAGACTACACAGGATTACCGGTAAAGATACGAGGAATGGTCGTTTTTTTACGCGAAAGTGCGTAAAAGAACCTGGTTCGCATCAGGCAAGGTCCCTGGACGCGCATGGGCGCCCAACGAGGTAGTGACGATTCGGGACATATGATCCGGATCATAAATAACGCGCGCTACCTACTTGCGACGATCCTTGTTGATGCCTCGCCGACCGCCGTAATCGGCCATGGTGGGATAGGACGTACCCCAGGCGCGGGCCTTTCGAGGACTTCCCTCGGCGGGCTTCAGGCGCACGAACTCCAGATCGGAACCGGCGATGTACATCATTTCCATGACCCGGGGATTGAAGCGAGGAAAATAGCCGGATTGAATCGCAATGGCCGCGCGCAATTTCAAATCCCAGGCGAACAGATTCGAATACCCCGCCATGAGCAGGCGCCCGTCCGGGCTGACGCGCAGCTGGGGAATGTCGTTGAGCTGGGCCGTCAATAGTCGGCGGTCGAACTTGCCCTCGCGAAGGTTCACCCGGGCCAGCAGGGATTTGCGCCCCGCGTCTCCGACGACGCAATAGGCGATTCCCGGCCGCGCCGGATCGAAGGCGATTTCCGATATTCGATACGTCCCGGGCATTTTGCCCGCGCGCGAAACTCCCAGGAAAGAAGGCACGCGCCCCTTCTTCTTCCCCGTGCGGGCGTCGAGCAGCAGGACGCGTCCATTGCAATCGCCCGAGGCGATGGTCCGGCCGTCGGGAGCAACATCCAGATTCGGCGTGGTGAAGCAGGCCCGTTCGGGAACCCCCAGCTCCGGAATTCCATCGGCAATAACCCGATGCTTCCACAGCACGCGGCCCCGGGCGGGATCCCATTTAACAATCCAGGTATCGTCCACCACCAGACAACCAGGATAGTTGGCTCCGAATTGATTCTTGTAATACACGTAGAGCGCGTTGCCCGCAAAGCGCATGCGCCAGGGCTGCAACATGATCCGACGCCCGTAGGCACGTCCCGCGCAACCCTTGAGAGTCGAGGGAAGTCGCAATCGCCGCGTCACGCGGCCGGTGCGCCCGTCCAGAATCGCCAGACTGATGTCCTTGTCCTGAGCTCGAAACCAGGGAAAGGCGGCCACGAAACGACCATTGGTTGCAAGGCCGCGCACGGCCGGATAACCGCCGTAACGCGCGTATTTGAAAGGACGCGTATTCCAGACACGGCGACCCGCGCGACGATCCCATCGAACAATGCGCCCCAGATCGCGCCCTTCGTTTTCCCCCGCGACTATGGAACGACCGTCGGGAAAGTAAGCGGCGGCGTTGAGGTCCCCCGCGGGCGTAACGCTTTCCACTTTTCGCCAGGCGATTTTGCCGGCCGGTTCCACCGTGTCGAATATACCCAGAACGGGCGGCAGTTCATAGTAGGGATAATTCTCCACCGTCCAATCGCCCGGACGCGCGCCGACGGCTTGCGCCAGGAGAACAAGCAAGGAGACAATCAGACCAATTCGCGCGGGGAAACTCATATTACCTCCGCTTCATGATCAAGGGCGGGCCGCCCTCGCCTCCCCGGGAAAAACGAATCGCGGCGAGGATTTTTTTAGAATATACTCCCATCTCCAATATAGACCGGACGCTTCCGCGGCTTGTTCGACTTTTCAGGCGGTCGACAAAAATTTCTTGAGAGCATCAAGGCGAAGCATCGTCTTGTTTTTAAGGGGCGAAATGAAATATAGAATGAGTCACGTGATCCCGATCCTGATCGGCCTGCCGCTATGGTTGGCCGTCACGGCCTGTTCCACGCCGGCCCGAGTTTCCACGGCACCGGAGCAAATGCCGCGGGCCCATCGCACCGCGGCGGTGGTGGAGGAACTCCTGAGACCGGACCTGGAGGAACTCATTCGCGCCTACTTCGCGCGCATACCGAACCTCAAATCGCGGTGATCGCAATGAACGGCTCCAGGGAGAATCGAACTCCCGATAGCTGATCGACAATCAACCGTGTTGCCACTACACTATAAAGCCTGCCTGTTCTCGAAAGTCTTCGTCATTCCAACAAAGACACGGTCCCAGCGAGGATCGAACTCGCGACGATTGATCGACAATCAACCATGTTCCCACTACACTATGGGACCTATTATAACGGTTCGGACGGTCGAACGGTTTAACGGTGCAACGGTTAACGGTGCAACGTTTCTACGTTCAAAGACCGCGACACGAATATCCAAACACTGTTAGTGAACCAACTCCCAGCGCCCGCGGCGCACGAACCTCCAACCAAAAGCAAGTAGGCCGGCGTTCGGCGTACCACCGACGCAAGCGAGGCCGCCGCCGAGCGGCCCACGAACCTCCAAACACAAACAAGTAGGCCGGCGTTCGGCGTACCACCGACGCAAGCGAGGCCGCCGCCGAGCGGCCCACGAACCTCCAAACA
>CAZGYS010000249.1:0-2296 GCA_964530305.1 uncultured Leptospiraceae bacterium | reverse complement strand
CGAGCGGCCCACGAACCTCCAAACACAAACAAGTAGGCCAACGCACAGCGTACCACCGACGCAAGCGAGGCCGCCGCCGAGCGGCCCACGAACCTCCAAACACAAACAAGTAGGCCAACGCACAGCGTACCAATGACGCAAGCGAGGCCGCCGCCGAGCGGCAAAAACGCAAAAAAGGCGGACCAATCGGCCCGCCTTTTCGCTTCTTGTTCTGTAAACAAGTTCAGCGAAGCACGAACCGCCCCCGGATCTCGATGCGCTCGATATCAAGCTGATCACTATTACCCGCGCCGTCTATGCCGGACATATTCATGCCTTGATAGTCGCGCGCGTGTAAAGGTCCGCCAATCCCGCCAAAGGCGACATCGGTTAAGGACCTAAAATCTTGTTTGCTTGATGAAGTTTTCATGACTCCCGTAGCCGATTTACGGCCATACTCGATACATAGTAGACGATCTTAAGGGCGAAAATGCCTCACTGAAACGAAAAAAAAACGCGTAATTATTTGCGGCAAGCGGTGCGGTCCGACTTGTAGGCGGTTTGAGCTGCTTTGCGACACGCGCGTGCTTCTTTCTTGTTCTCGATCTTCCAGCAAGCCGAAACGGCGTCGCTGCGCTTCATGCGCGCGTCGACATAGCAGAGGCGACGGTTGTTGCCATGGCAGGTTGCGACGGCTCGGCGCTTTTTCAGCCAGAGGTCGTGGTGGCATTTGGCCTTGGCGCGATAATCGGTAACGCTGGTGCAAGAGCCGATGCCGGACTCGTAGGACTTGAGGGCTTCCAATTTACAGGAGCGGACTTTCTGGATGCGAGCCTGATTGGCTTCCTTACAAACGCCGCGAGCAGCGTTGAGTTTCTCACGAGCATCCTTAACGCAGGTACGGCGATCCGTGCCTTTCTTTTCCTTACAAGCCTGGACTTCCGTCTTGTAGGCCTCGCGGGCTTTCTTGGCGCATTCCCGGGGATTGGTGCTCTGGGCCTGCAGCGCAACGCCGGCGCCGATGAGCAGGGCCGATGCCCCCATGAGGAATTTCATTCCGTTTCTCATTTAATACTCCGATTCTCGAATTCAGGGCGATGTACGCCCGGCGGCATGCGGGTCCCGTCACCGGAAATCGTAAAGAGAATAATCCAATTCGGGGCGATTCATACAAAATCCCAACCGGAATCCCATGCATCACAGACCGAAATGGAATTTTTTTGTCACAGTCGCCCGGGGAGCCCTGTCTATAAGGGGCAAAATCAAGAGAAATCATTGCAATCGCCCGGCGGGGCCGGCAAATGATGTGAATCGATAATCGGAGGAAAAAATGAAAATAGCCGCCTTAATCCTTACCCTGCTGGTCGCGGTGGAACACGTACTCATCCTGATCCTGGAGATGTTCTTCTGGACCAAACCCCTGGGCATGCGGATCTTCAATATGACTCAGGAAGTCGCCGACAGCTCGGCCGTCCTGGCCATGAACCAGGGACTCTACAACGGCTTTCTGGCCGCGGGCCTGTTCTGGGCCGTATTCTTTTTGAAGGACTTCCAGATGAAGCGCGCCGTTCAGTTGTTCTTTCTGGGCTGCGTCGTGGTCGCGGGAATCTTCGGCGGCCTGACCGCGAAGTTCTCCATCATCTTTACGCAGGGCCTTCCGGCATTGCTGGCCTTCATCGCGGTGTTCCTGACCAGCGAAGAGTAAAGCGCATTCTTGTAACCGCGGTTTCGCAAGCTCGGATTTGAGAGCGATGCCGCGGCGATTGGAGATCCGATGATGAATCAAGACGACGAACTCGACTACCCGGCCCTGATCGAGGGAGCCCTGGCGGGCAACCTGGAAGCCCTGGAGAAACTGATTCGCGATACGCAGGGACGGGTCTTTAATCTGGCCCTGCGCTTTCTCTGGAGTCCCGAGGACGCCGAGGACGCGACGCAGGAAATTCTGATTCGCATCACCACCAGTTTGAATACCTTCCGCGGCGAAAGCTCGTTCAAGACCTGGTCCTGGCGCATCGCCGCGAACTACTTGATCAATGCCAAGCGCAGCGCCACCGAACGCCGGGTGCGTTCCTTCGCGACCATCGAACGGGAACTCAAGCAGGGCCACGCCCCCATGCCCCGTTTCGAGGATAAGGTGGAGGAAGAGATGATCCTGGGCCAGGTCAAGACGGCCTGCACCCACGCCATGCTGCTGTGCCTGGGGCGGGAATATCGCATGGTTTACATCCTGGGTGAAATCTTCGGTTTGAAAAGTCCGGAGGCGGCCGGGATCCTGGGCATCGCGCCGGAGGCGTCGTGTAGGGAAAGGAGTGTA
>CAZGYS010000248.1:0-8785 GCA_964530305.1 uncultured Leptospiraceae bacterium | reverse complement strand
CGCTCATATTTCCGTACGACTGGGGGCCACTGTCCGTCCTCAGCTTGCCTTTCACGACGGAGACCTCATCGTGGACAAACATTTTCCGGCCTGGCTCGAAGGTGGTTCAACCGCGCGTGACGGGCTTGTGCCGGATCCTGCCAGAAACAACGGTTTAGTTAACAATCTTGTAAATGAGTTTATTACTAACTTTCTGAGAGCTAACTTGAATCCGTCAGCCCCCCGATACATCGCGAGACAGAAGATTCCTCGCCATCTATTTTGGCTCGAAGTTTCCTTCACCGCGCGTTTGACCAAGGACAAATGGCCCACAAAGGGAAAGTCCCGCGAATAAATTCTTCGTCATGGATTCCAGATCATGCCGGCTACCGCGCGCACCCGGCCGTGAAGGCGTCGGTCGCGTTTTCCAGGCGATTGCGCAGGACGCTGGTGGACCAGTAGAACGGCGCGACCGGAAGCAGAAGCAAACTGAAGTATTCGTGATTGCGTAGTTCGTAATTACATGAGTCCAACAGACGACCTTCGCGCAAGCTTCGAAAACGCAGGCGATAGTTGACCTGATTATAGAAGGGAATCGCCGTTCCGGACGCGGCCGTCGCGATAAAATTAAGCAATTGGAGCAGTTCGTTCGTGGAACGTTTTTCCTCCAGGATGACTTCCAGCACCACCGGCGCATCCGGACCGAACTTCCAACCGCCTTGTTCCAGACGCGCGCGAATGGGTTCCACGTAACGCCCCTGATCGCCCCAACCCAGAAAAATCAATCGCCCGTGCTTCGCGGCGCCGCTCGGTGAATCTCCCGGCTTCAAGGCGACGGGCTCACCACCGTAAGCAACGCAGGCCGTACCGAACAGGAGCGCCGGGAAAATACAGCGCAATAATTTACTCACGAGCGACTCCCTCCCGCAACAGCCCGTCGCCCACGGCATCGCTTAAAAACAGACGCGCCACCCGCGCCATGTCGTGGCGCAAATAGCGCGCGTCCGACGCGGGCCACAAACAGATCCCCACCCAGCCGAAAACCGACCAGGCATCGCTGTGGTACACGTATTTCTTTTTTAGTTTGCCCCTTTGCCGCACGATAAACGTAATCCGGCGTTCATTGCGATTCACTATGGGAAATAGAAATCCCGAATTGCCGGCGGCGCTGTTGTTCAGAAATTTCAACAGGAAGCGCCCGGGCCTTTCGCTGAAGCGCATACCCAGTTCCTTGCGCCCCGGATAGGATTCGCGAATGATCTGAATCGCCCAGTGGGAGCCGCCCACACCGGGCTTGAATTCGCGATAGCGCGCGCTCGTTTCCAGCACGCCCACCAGCGTTCTCCCCAGCCGCGGTCGAAGCCCCCAGTTGATGAGTTCGTATTGGACCCGTCCAAGACGCGTCTCGCTTTCATTGGAAGGCACGCGCCCTTGCTCACCGGCCGGGAAAACCGCGCATCCCCACATCGCGGCCGAGAACGCCCACAACGCGAACAGGGTCGTTACCCCGACCACGCGAAGCTTCCGGCGCCTCACGGCTCCACCCCCGTACTGAAAACGCGAAAGACACGGGCCGCCCGGGGATAGGCTCGGCTCAGATAAATTCCACCGGCGACTTTCTCATTGTAGGCGCAAGCTCCGCGATGATGCCTTTCGCCCCCGGAAATGAAGCGCACGACTTCGGGGGCCGCGCCTCTTCGCGCCAGCCGGGCGGTCTTCAAATCGGCGATTTCCATTACCAGGCAACCGCGATAGTTCGGTAAACTGCCCGGCGTCGTGGGCGTTACGATTAGATAGTCCTTGCCGGCTCGACGGGTCAACTCCGGAGCCGAAAAGCCCTGAAAGGGCGGATATTGCTTGCTGAGCGTTTTCGCCTCCCGGCGATTCTCCAGGAAAGTCCCCGCGAAACTCCAGCGCCCGGCCCGCTCCGCCAATAAAATAATCCGACCCTTTCCTCGGCCGGTCACGCAATACAAACTCAGAAACAGAGCATCGCCTCGGACCAGGGCCGAGGGCTCCGTCAAAAACAGACAATGGCGCACGTCCGGCGCGAGCTCATGAAGTCTGATTCGCGGCGCCCCGGACACGGCGTCGCTTGTTTGCTTATAACCCCGGGCGACGAAGAGTTTCGTTTCCGGGGCGCGGGCAAGTTCCCCGGGCGTCCCGGCGGCTTTATGGGCGATCCAGCCGTACTCGAAGCGACGCTTACCGCGAATAAGCGCATAGCGATGCCAGAACAACCTCCAGCGCGCGGACGCATCCGCCCGAGGATCATGAACCAGGGTCGAGACTTCGTGGCTCCAGTTAAAAGGCGTCTCCGGATCGACTTCCGCGAAACGCTTCCCCTGCAATACATCCCGGGCAACATTGACCCGGTCCGTGAAGCGCCAGGTGCGACCACCGTCCTCGGATTTCGCCAGGGCGGTGGTCACCGTGTGGGGATGCTTCACCGGCCGGTGATAGGACGGGTCCACGGACGAAAGACTCATCCATATACCACCCGCGGGATCCGGCGCGAAGGAAGGATCGAATATACCGTAGGCGCCGATGCCCGCGATACGCACGCGCCGCTCATCCGCGGAATACAGGGCGCGAATTTCGCCCGCGCCGCATGCCGACAGCAGAACTAACGCCGGCAACGACAGGGCAAAACGGAGCATAACCGGGAGCAAGGACGGTTATTTATCAGACCAGGAGCGGAACATAATGCGCAGTTCGCCCGTTTCCGGATCACCCACCGCGTTCGCATAGGCTACATGCACGGAACGGCCGTCGGCCGAGAGCAGTCCCGTTACCATGAAGTTCATGCTCTTGTCGTCATTGCCGAAACCGAGATCGCGCCAGTCTTCTCCGTCTCCGTTCGTGATGGCGATTGCGGGAGCCCCGTCTTTCTTTGCGTCGAAGCGCGTACCGAACAGCGCGAAGCGACCACCGGCCGCGGTCAGGCGCGTAAATTCATTAAAGACCTTGAAAATCGGCGCGCCCGTTGACGTCGGATCCGACCAATTGGAACCGGTATCCCGGCTCACGGAGGAATACAGCTCATAGGAACGACCGCCGGGAGCACCCTTGCCCAGCAGCAACAGAGTGTTCTCTCCGTCAAAAGCACCACCGAAAGCGAAGGCCGCGCTTCGTGAACCCGGCGCGGCAAACCGCCCCCGGGGATACCATTTATCGGCGCGGTCGTAGCGAACGTAATGGGCCACGCGGCTGAATACTTCGCCTTTCTCCTGACTGCTGAAGAGAGCATGCACCAGCGCGCGGGACGCGAAAAGCACCAGACGACCATCGCGAAAGCCCCGATGCCGCGCGGGCGGGCCGGCACGGCGAACCCAGCCGGCGCCGTCGTCGGACGACTCCAGCAGGTGCAGTCCCGAGGTGCGCGCATCGCTTCGGTCCGCGAATAGAAAGTACATGCGTTGATTGTGAATTAAGAAAGCGGGATGTACATTGGGATTGATGTCGGGGAGGCCGCCCTTCGCCTTGATGGGGGTAACCTTATAAAAGTCGTCCCGGACATCAACGGATAGAAACTGCAACTCACGGGCCCTGGTCACGGCCACGCCCCGCAGGCGACCATCATCCATCACCAGATTGGAGAGGCGATCAACACTGTAGAGAGCATAACTAAAGGAGGGTTGCCAGGTCTTACCATTATCTACGCTGCGGCGAATGGTCAGGTCCAGGCGATTGCCCGCGCGCAGTATATTCAGGAACACGACATAGAGGTTCTTCCCGTCTCGAAATACTCCATAGGGAACCACCGTGACGACTTTGGCGCGGTCGACTTTTAATAGCTCCACCGGCTCACTCCATTTGCCGGGCGGCGTAGTCTTTCCCCCATCCGTCCCCGCCTGGAGGGGGGTGAGGACGCAAAACAGAACCGCGAACGCGGCGGCACGCATTCGTCTAATAAATCCTGGCTTCTCCAGTTGATGCTTCATCGGCTTATTCCTCCCGGCCCGGCGAATACGATTTTTTTATCTGTTTGATTTTATAAACTTGCATTGTAATATGATTCACAATGTTCGACTCGCGGCTCAAGCACGGCGCGGTCGCAAGGGCAATCTCGTCGATTCCACGGATAAATCAAGCAAAGATTCATGAACCGATTTCGGATTTAAAGTAGCGGAAGAAAGGCATTATGTGAAACCATGCTTTCGTGCGCAATTTCCCGTGCATAGTTTTCCTGGTTGCCCTGGCGGCCTGCGCCGACGCGAACGCTCCCGCTTCCGTCACGAAGGAACCCGTCCGGGCGAAGGCCGGCGTCCTGGACCTGCGCCGCATGGGGCCGGACAAGATCACCCGCATTGAATTGAGGGGAGAATGGAAGCTCTACTGGAACCGTTTCGTCACCGCGAAGGATCTCCGGGGAAAATCGGCGCCTCAACCGGACGCGCTCTTTAATTTACCGAACGAATGGCCCGGTCACCCCCTGGCCAATGGACGCAAGACGACGCCCCATGGCTTCGCCACGTTTCACCTGAAGATCCTGTTGCCTCCCGACGCCGCGCCAATCAGGAGAGCCGTCTTCATCGATTATGTCTATAGTTCGCATCGGCTCTACATCGGCGACGAGCTCTTGCTCCAGGGCGGCCATCCCGGACGCGACGCGGCGGAAACGCGCACTCTTCTGCGCCCGACCTTCGCGGGCTTTCAAGCAAAACAGCCGACCCTGGACGTCTTTCTCCATGTGGCCAATTACGCGCACATGCGCGGCGGCCCGCGGCGCGCGCCCGTATTCGGAACCGGAGCTGAAATCACTGAATACGTCATGAGTCGCAGGCGGACCGATTATCTACTGATCGGCGCCATTGCGATTATCGGCCTCTACAATCTGGCTTTGTTCCTGCTGCGAACGTCCGAACGCGCGCCGCTCTGGTTTGGACTATTTTGCGTGGTCTTCGCGCTGTTCACCATGACCATCAACGGCTTGATCGAGGAAGCGGTTCCGGATACGAATCGCGGAGATGATCTGATTCGTCTGAATTACCTGACCGTCTACGGCTCCATCTTGTTGTTCACGCTCTACTTCGCGTCTTTCTTCCGCGAATTTATTTCGACGAAGATTGCCCGCTTCTTCATTGCCGCGTTCAGCCTGACGGTCTTCATCGTTCTGGCTCTACCCAATGAAATCTATTCTCGAACGCTGCTGGTGGAATATGCCCTGCTGGGAGCGGCGTCCATATGGTTCATCTATACGCTCTTCCGGCGGACATTCTTCGGCAAGGATCTCAACGGGGCCGTGGGCCTGGCCGGCTACCTGATTTTCGCCGGCAGCATCACCATGGACATTCTAGCGGATCTCCACATTATTTCCTCGGAGCCGGTATCGCCCTATGGAATCTTCGGTTTTATTTTCGCGCACGCGCTGGTCATCGCCCGCTCCAATGCCCGCGCCCGGGAAACCGCCGAGGTCCTCACGGATCAACTGACGGAAAAGAACCTGGCCCTGGCCGGATTGGATCGACTCAAGGATGAGTTCCTGGCCAATACCTCCCACGAACTGCGCACGCCCCTCAACGGCATCATCGGTCTCGCCGATTCACTGATCGACGGCGCGGCGGGCAAACTGCCGGAGGAAGCCGAAACCAACCTTTCCATGATTTCCTCCGCCGGTCGCCGGCTGGCCAGTTTGATCGGGGACATCCTGGACTTTTCGCGCCTGAAGAACAACGACCTGAAACTGATTCGCGGCGCCGTGGACATGCACTCCGTGGCGGGAATCGTCATGAACATATCGCGCCCGTTGCTGGCGGACAAACCGGTGGTCATGAAAAACGACATCCAGCCGGGAGAACTGCTCGTCCATGGCGATGAAAATCGCCTGCAACAGATCATGTACAATCTGATCGGCAACGCGGTGAAGTTTACGAAACGGGGCGAAATCAGGGTCGGGGCCCGTCGCAACGGCAATATAGTTGAAGTTACCGTGAAGGACACGGGAGCCGGCATCGCGCCCGAACGCATCAAGGAGATCTTTCTTCCGTTCAAGCAAGCGGACGCCTCCGATACGCGCGATTACCAGGGCGCCGGCCTGGGTCTTTCCATCACCCGCAAGCTGGTGGAACTGCACGACGGCGAAATCACCGTTCAATCATTGCTCGGTAAGGGTTCGTCCTTCGTCTTCACCCTGCCCGCCTACCAGGGCAAGGTCGTCTCCGGAGGCGGCGCGTCCGCGGGTACGACCACGCGCTTCCTGAGCAATCCCGATGTACCCGGGACTCCGGCGCGGACCATGAACACCGCCGAGACGGAGGAGGGAACGCCGCGCATTCTCATCGTCGACGCCGACGCGGGAAACCTGAAAGTCCTGGCCAATCACCTCACAGGGCGCAATCATTGCGTCGAGTGGGCATTATCCGGCTCCGAGGCTCTGACCATGCTGGACCAGGAGGGCGATTTCGATCTGGTCTTGCTGGACGTGATGATGCCCGGAATATCGGGTTATGAGGTGTGTCGCCGAATTCGCGAAACCCATTCCAGCGCCGTCCTGCCGGTCATCCTGCTTACGGCCAAGACGCAGGTGCGGGACATCGCCGAGGGATTCGACGCCGGCGCCAATGATTATCTCATCAAGCCTTTTTCCAAGCAGGAGTTCTTCGCGCGCATCGACTTTCACCTTAACTTAAAGAAAAGCGCCGATGAACTCATGTTTCTCAAGAACAGCCTGGAGATGCAGGTCTTCAATCGAACGCGAGAGCTGAACAGCGCCCTTGAGAATCTCAAGGATCGCGATCGCGTTTTACAATTCGAGCTGGACGTGGCATCGCGCATCCAGCGCGGAATTCTGCCGGCCCTGCCCCTCCAGCGCGGCCCCCTGAACGTTACGGCATTTTACGAAAGCATGGGCAAGGTCGGCGGCGATTTTTTCGACGCGCTGCCCATGGAAGGGGACCGGCTGGGTCTGCTCATGGCCGACGCGTCCGGTCACGGCGTCCCCGCCGCGCTGCTGACCACCATGGTCAAAATTTGTTTCGCGGACGCCGCCCGTCGGTATTCCTCTTCTCGGGACATCATTCGCTATCTGAACGCGTCCATGGGCCGGACCATCACCACGCAGGAATACCTCACGGGCATGTGCGCCGTGATCGACGCCGATCTAAACGTCTCGGTCACCAATGCCGGCCATCGCTACGCGTTGCATTTACGCAACGGCGTCGTGGAGCCGCGCGGCGAACCAGGCATGATCCTGGGCGTCTTCGACGAGGGCCCGGATTTTTTCAAGGAGACGACTTTCCAACTGGAACCGGGGGATCGCCTTTTGCTCTACACCGACGGAGTCGTCGACGCGCGCAACCGGGAACAAGAGGAATTCACGGAGTATCGCCTGGCGGAGATCTTCGCGGCGGGCTCCGGCATGCCCCTTGAGGACGCGCGCGAGGACATCATCACGCGCTGGCGCGAATACCGCGGCACATACGAGCTGGACGACGACGCCGCTTTCCTGCTGGTGGAGGTCACCGAATAAATGGATCCAGAACTACTCGCCCGCATCTGGAAATTCGCGCGTTTTCCACTTTTCGCCTACCTCCTGCTCATGGCGTTGATTTTTTTCATGCAATCGCGCATGCTCTACTTCCCCTATAAGGAACACGCCCTGGACCCTACCCGTGCGGGCATGAGTTTCGAGGATCTCATGCTCAAGACCGCGGACGGAGTGCGGGTCTCGGCCTGGTTCGTACCCGTTCGCAAGGGTGAACGCGCCTCGGCCGCCGTCATCGTCTGCCACGGCAACGCGGGAAACATATCTCACCGACTGGACACCATTCAAATTTTCAATCGGCTGGGTCTGGACGTGCTTATCTTCGACTATCGCGGATACGGCAAGAGCGAAGGCAGCCCGGACGAGAAAGGCACCTATGAGGACGCCCGGGCCGCATGGCGCTTCTTGCGCGAAAAAGGTTATGGGTCCGAAAAGATCGTCGTGTTCGGACGCTCCCTGGGCGGAGCCATAGCATCACGGCTGGCCCGGGAAGTCGGCCCCGCCGCGCTCATCGTGGAATCCTCCTTCACCTCCGTTCCGGACCTGGCCTCCGAGATTTACTGGTATTTCCCGGTGCGCCTGCTTTCGCGCTTCGAGTATCCCACGGCGAAAAACCTGTCCATCGTAAAGGCGCCGGTCCTGGTGATCCACAGCCGCGAGGACAACCTCATCCCCTTCGCCCATGGCGAGCGAAACTTCGCGAGCGCGAAGGAACCCAAAACCTTTCTACCCATTCGAGGAGACCACAATGAGGGTTTCTTCGTCTCGAAAAACTACGTGCCGGGCCTGCGCAAGTTCTTGCGGGATCTGGGATTGATTTAGTCCTCCGGGGGGCACGGCTTCCCTTAAATGCTGGCCTCCCATGGGGCCCGATGCAACCGTGACCTTCAATTATGTCGGTTTTCCGCATCCAATTGAGTAATCGACTGGAGCGGCTCATGGATGAATTGGACCGGGAACTCGCCCGGCCCTTGAGCTCGCCTTTCCTGGCCGAAACCATCGTCGTGCAGAGTCGCGGACTGGAGCGATACCTGTCCATGGAGCTGGCGCGTCGCCGGGGCATCGCCGCGAACCTGGACTTCCCCTTCCCCAATCGCCTGATTCAGAAATTATTTCGAGCCCTGACCGGCATCGAGAAGCAGTATCCCTTCCTGCGGATGGAGACCACCTTTCGCATCATGGAAATTCTTCCGGGGCTCTTGGAACGGAAGGAGTTTCAGGGCTTGAAGCGCTACCTCCGCGACGGGCGCAAGCTGCGCTTTTATCGCCTCTGCCGCGAAATCGCCGATGTCTTCGATCAATACATCGTACATCGAGGGG
>CAZGYS010000247.1:0-8787 GCA_964530305.1 uncultured Leptospiraceae bacterium | reverse complement strand
CTCCCCACGGAACCTACTTTTACTACGCGCGTCTGGCCTTCGTGAACGTCGCCGGTGGTGCTTTCTCCGTCATCGCCGACGCGCGCGAAATCTTCCCCGGCCTCACCGACGAAGAGCTGGCCTACGTGGGCGGAGACGGCCAGTTGTCCGTTCCCGGTCAAATCCTGGATCGTCCGCTGGAAGTACGCGTAACCCGCGGCGCCACGCCCGTCGCCGACGCGAAAGTTCGTTTCACCGTAACCGGCGGCACGGGAACCATCGAGGATGTTCCCGGCGGAACTTCCGGTGCCGTGCTCGACATCAAGGCCGACGCCGACGGTATCGCCCGGGTTCACTGGACGCTCGCGGACGCGGACGCCGGTCAAAGCGTGCGGGCGGTCCTGCTGGACGAAAGCGACGTGGAAACCGCGCTCTACGTAACCTTCGGCGCGGGTTCGGGCGTCGCCTCCGGCATTCAATATACTCCGATTTCAACCGATTCCTCCGTCTCCGGCACGACCAATGTGCAGGAGGCGTTGGACGCGCTCGCCGATAACAAAGTCAACCGTTCGGGCGATGTCATCTCCGGTGACCTGGAAGTTCAAGGTAACTTCACGGTTCGCGGGGATGTCATCGCCCGGGACGCCCAGCAGCAAGCAGGCGATATCCTCCTCGGCGACGACGATATCGACCGAGTGATCATTCATGGTACGCTCGAATCGAATCATACATCCGGCTCGCTTGAAATCGAAGCACCGGTACACACCCGCACGACGGATCCCACCAAATCGCCCTTGCGCGTAGACGGTCCCTCCACTGGTGGTTCCGCGCGGCTGTACAGATTACCGCTGGACCTGGATCACAACGCCGGCGGCGCCACGACTCTCAACGACTATCAATTGCTGGTCGTCGTGGACACGGCAACGCCCATCGCCGCGGGCCGTATGCAGACCGACGGCGACGATATTCTCTTCGAGGATCAGGACGGCTCCAATATTCCGTTCTGGGTCGAGTCGGGCGTCAACACGGCCACGACTCGTATCTGGGTTCGCGTACCGCAAATCGCGGCGGCGGCGAATCGCACGATTTACATGCTCTACGGCAACGAAAACGCCGTTCCCCAATCCTCGTCGACCGCGACGTTCCTGCGCGAAGTAGCGGACGTTTCGCGCGCCTATGATCTCGACGAAGGTTCCGGCGGAAGTTCGACGGACATAACCGGTAACGGCAACACCGTCACGCTTAACGGCGCGACCTGGGCGGCGGGACGCTACGGACAGGCGCTCTCATTCAATGGCGCGGGCGATTCGGCTACGGCGAACGGTGCTTCCCTGCCCATCGGTAACGCACCACGAACCGTGGCCGCCTGGGCTAATCCCAGCATAATTTCGGGCGATCACGACGTGGCCGGCTATGGTCTAGCGGGCGCGACGGGTAATGCGTTCTATCCCAATATCGCCGGAAACAATTATCGCATCCATTCGCACCTGGATGATCTCGGCGACGGACCGGCAACGGCGAACGTCTGGACTTACATGGTCGCCACTTATGACGGAACTACCGCTCGTCTCTACATCAACGGCGCGGAAGTCGCCTCCGATACGAAAACCTGGAATACCACCGCGTCCGATTTCTTCATCGGCCAGAACGCGGATCCGACCTTGAGCGGCGGAACCGGCAGTCCTTTCGGCGGCCTGGTAGACGAAGTGCGCGTGTACGATCGCGAGCTGGCGCCGCAGGAGATCGCCGATCTGTTCAATCATCGCGGCTACATCGCCCCGACTACGGGCGGCGTGGAACTGGTTCGTCGTTTCGACGCGGTCGAACCGACCATCACCGCGCAAGCCGAGGAAGCCAATCCTCTGAGCGAAACGCCCATTCTGTTCGCGCAAGAGGCGTCCGGTAATATCGGTATCGGCACGGACACTCCCGGCGAAAAGCTCACCGTGGACGGCGTCATCGAAACGCGAACCGGTGGTATTAAATTTCCCGACGGCACGATTCAGACGACCGCGGGCGGCGGCGGTTTCGGCGGCGGAGGCGATTCGCTTCCGCTGGGAACCATCATGGCCTGGCACAAGGACATGGCCGGCACGCCCGCCATTCCCGACGGCTGGGTGGAATGTAATGGTCAGGTGCTCGACGACGACGCTTCGCCTTACGACGGACTCGTAATTCCCAACCTGAACGGATCCTATCAGTCCTGGAACTCCAAAGGTTCTTTCCTGCGCGGCGGTTCCACCTCGGGCGAATTCGAGGATGATCAATTCCAGGGCCACCGCCACTTACGCGAGCCCAGTGGTTTGAACGAGGCGTTCTGGACGGCCGGCGGAATTCACAACGCGCCCACGGCGGGCGGGTTTTCCTTCAACGGCAGTGGAAACGGTACAGTTACCGGTGATCCCGTAAACGGACAAAGCGGACCCATTCGCCAGGGCGATGAAACGCGCCCCGTGAACATGTCGGTGGTCTGGATCATGAAGATCAAGGAGACCGACGGCGTCTCCGGACTGTGGCAGCCCGGCGCCGACGGTATTCACTATGATCAAGGCACCGTCAGCGTGGGCACGGATGTCTCCGACGAAAACCTGACGGTCAGCGGCGCGATTTCGCTGGAAGAAAAAGTTCTCGAGCCGGATACTACCGACGATTTCGGTAAAATCTACGTACGCGAAAACGACCTTTCGCACTTAAGCTTGAACGGCGTCGATCAGTACGTGGCCATGCCTTCGCTTGGTAATGCCGCGGTGGGCGATTTCACCGTCGCGTTGTGGTTTCGCCACGGCGATGAGACTCGCGTCGCGGGGGATTTTTCATTCTTGTTCGACATGCGTCAGGATACAGTCGCGGGACCCGGCTGTACCGGTTTTATAAGCGCCCTGGGCAATGGCGAATTTCGCACCGACGCGGCATTCACGTATACCGCGGGCGGCAACCACTTTCGCCAGTTCGCCGGGAACCTCATCGGCGAATGGCACCATTATGCCCTGACGCGCGAAGGCGCCGAGCTGAAGATCTACCTCGACGGTCGTCTATTGAGCTCCAATCCCGAGGAAGGCGGAGCTCCTTCTTCGGAGCCCTTTCCCTGGAATGTGGCCTGGCGCATCGGCTCGCGCTTTATTCCGTCCGGCCCGAACGTGAATTTTCCCGGAGATCTCGACGACTTCGGCCTGTGGACCCGTACGCTGAGCGAAGATGAAATCGCCGCGCTCCACAATGGCGGTCGGGGCAGCGACGTAACCACGGGTTTCGCGTCGTCCCTGCTGGCGTTCTATCCCATGTCGCCCAGCTTGACTCCGGGCCAACTGGACGACGTATCCGGAAACAATTTTCACGGCATCATCCAGAACGGCGCAAGCATTACGCCGGAGCGCGTCGGTTCGCTCTACTTTAAGGACGGCTTCGGCAATGTCACTGCTCTCGCGGGTGGCGGCGATTCTTATCGAACCGGCGGCTCGGGCAACCAGGTTCCCCTGGGAACCATCATGGCCTGGCACAAGTCCTTCACCAATACGCCGGCCATCCCCGACGGCTGGGTGGAATGCGACGGCCAGACCCTGGATGATCCGGCATCGCCCTATCACGGTCAGGCCATTCCCGACCTGAACAATCCCAAGGAAAGCTGGAACAGCAAGGGCTCGTTCCTTCGCGGCGATAACGTATCCGGCGATTTTGAAGACGATGCCTTCCAGGGTCACAACCACGATATGCAGGGCACGATCCTTGCCAATGTACCGAGCGGCGCCAATCAAAATCTCGCTTCCTCCGCCAACAATGGAACTTTCTTCACGCGCTCTCACGTATCCCACGCCTCGGACGGAACTCCACGCACAACGACGGAAACGCGTCCCGCGAACATGTCCGTCGTGTGGATCATGAAAGTCCGCGAAACGGACCGCGACCGCGGCCTGTGGCGCGAAAGCGGTGAAGACATCTACTTCGATGACGGCAAAGTGGGCGTAGGCGCGAAAACCGCCAACGCGAAGCTGCACATCTCCGCCGAGGACACTTTCGAAGCGCCCTTGCGCATCGACGCGCAAATCACGCAGCAGGGCATCCAGGGTAGACTGTATCGCGCGCCCATCGATCTGGAAAACACGGATACCAACGACGTCAGCGACGCACAGATTTCGCTGGATATCGATACGGCCGCGCTGGTTTCCGCGGGCAAGATGCGCTTCGACGGCGCGGACATGCTCTTCGTCGACTCCGACGGCACGACCATTCTGCCTCACGTCATCGAGTCCGGCATGAATACCGCCGTGACGCGCGTATGGATTCGCGTGCCCTACATCACGGCGGGCGAAACGCGCCAGGTGTTCATGCAATACGGCAAGCCCGACGCGGCGTCCGTGGAATCGCCCGAGGCGACTTTCATTCAAGATATCGATGGTTTGCTCGTCGGCTTCGATTTCGAGGAAGGCAGCGGCACGAACGTCGGCGACTCCTCCGGTCTGAACAACAACGCCACATCCAACGCAACCTGGAGCACGGGTTATCGCGGTAACGCGCTTAACTACAACGGTAGCCAGTCGACCACGATACCGGCGCGGTCCTGGGGCTTTAGTACCACGGGAACCATGAGCGCCTGGATCAGGACCTCTTCGGTTTCCTCCGGTTTCGGTACCATTGCCCACATAGCGCACAGCACCTTTACGGACGAATTCCTCATCGGTGTTCGCGCCGATGGAACCCTGAACCTGCTCAATCACAACGGCCTGAACGTCTACGCCTATCGCTCCAGCGTATCCACCGTACTTACGGGCGATTGGGTTCACGTCGTAGGCGTCCTGGACGGCGGTTTCGCCCCGGAAAACATGCGCGTCTATGTTAACGGCGTGCGCGAAGACGGAGCCTATGTGACTTCGGGTTCACCCGTCGCCATCAGCGATGCCACCCTGCGTTACCTGGAAATCGGCAATCGCGGCACGCCGGAGAACTTCATCGGCGACATCGACCAGTTTCGCGTATTCAACCGCGCGCTTTCGGACCAGGAAGTGGCGGACATGTACGCGAACGAAAGCCTGGTGACTCCCAACTTTCCTCAGCGGGAAATTATTTACAAGACGCTGCCGCTGGCGCCGACAATCACCATCGCCGCGGAGGAACCGAACCCCGTGAGCGGTTCGCCGATTCTCTTCGCGCAGAACCTGACCGGCAATATCGGTATCGGCACGGACGATCCCCAGGCCAAACTGCACATCGTAGGCACGGCCGGCGTGGACGGGATCATGTTCCCGGACGGCACCGTGCAGACCACCGCGGGCGCCGGAGGCGGAGGCGATTCCACTCCCATTGGAACGATCATCGCCTGGCACAAATCGCTCAGCGGCACGCCGACAATCCCGGACGGTTGGGTCGAATGTAACGGCCAGATTCTGGCGGATCCCGATTCGCCTCTGAACGGCACGACCATTCCGGACCTGAACGGCGAAGGGCGTTTCTTGCGCGGTTCGTCTTCCTCGGGTGTAACCCAGGAAGACGCCTTCCAGGGACACTGGCATGAAATTTCGCGCCCGGACCTGCCTACCCGCGCCATCGTGGATCTGCGCCCGGGTTCGGGTTCCGGCGGCGACCTGGTCACCGGCGCGAACAACACGTTCCCGGACCGCTATTTCGCCGTGGACGCGGCGGCGGACCTTACCAATGGCACGCCGCGCGTCGCCGATGAAACGCGACCCAGGAACATGACGGTCGTGTGGATTATGAAAGTCCGCGATACCGGCGCGCAAGCCGGCCTGTGGACTCCCGTCGCCGACGACGCCACCTACGCAAACGGCAACGTGGGCATCGGAACCACCGTTACCAATGAAGCCCTCACCGTCGACGGCAGAATAAGTATAAAAGAAACAGTGAGCGCGCCCGACGCGGACGCGGGTCACGGTAAGCTTTTTACAAAGGAGACGAATCTGTCTTACTTGAGTCTGGACGGTTTCGACGACCGGGCGACCATCGCGTCCCTGAACCAGACCAATGTAGGCGATTTCACGATTTCCATCTGGTGCAAGCGCGAACCGGTCTTCGAACCGGATCCCACGTTTGATCGAGACTACCTGCTGGACATTCGCCCCAATCCCGGCGGCGGAAACATCGGGCTGATTCTCTACACGGACAATGAAGGTCTTACCTATCTGCGTCACGGCGTAGACTGGCCCGGCGGCAGCCAGACCGCCTTCCAGGTTCTGGCGGGCAACATTGCCGGCGCCTGGCATCACGTGGCCTTGATTCGCCGCGGCAGTACGCTCGAAGCCTACCTGGACGGGCGCATGCTTTCGGATGATCCGAAAATCGCTTCGCCCGCCACCGCGGAACTCATGACCTGGGATCTACCCTGGACCCTGGGTGAACTCACCGGCCAGGTCGGCACCGGCAGCGTCGGCCGCTTCAAGGGCGGCCTCGACGATGTAGCCGTATGGACGCGGGCGCTTTCGCAAGACGAAATGGCGGCCATGTTCGCCGCGGGTCGCGGACAAGATCTCACCGAGACCTACGCAACCGATCTCGTGGGTTTCTGGCCCATGGACGACGGCCCCCTGGCGACGACCATCGCCGACGCGTCGGGTAACGGCATTGACGGCACGCTTATCAATGGCGCATCGCTGGTAGACAAACGCGTCGGTTCGCTCTTCTTCAAGGACGGTTTCGGAAACGTCACGACGCTTTCGGGTTCGGGCGATTCGCATCGCAGTCCCGAAAACAACGGCGGCGATGTTCCTCTCGGAACCATCATGGCCTGGCATCGCGACCTGGGCGGAACCCCGACGATTCCCGAGGGCTGGGTGGAATGCGACGGCAATGTTCTCGACGATCCGGCTTCGCCCTATCATGGACAGATCATTCCCAACCTGAACGCGGACGGGCGCTTCCTGCGCGGCGGCATCGGTTCGGGCACCATGCAGGATCACGCGCTGCAAGATCACAAACATTTCATCGAGAACTCCGTCGGCGAAGACAACCAGTTTCTCTGGTTCCTGCGCCAGCAGCTCGGCTCGGAAGGGCCCGGCTCCTTCGGAGATCCCGGCTCGGGCGCCAGTGCCTTGAATACTAGAATCGGCGGCGCCCTGGACGGGAATATCGACCCCAACGAAACCCGCCCCATCAACATGTCCGTGGTATGGATCATGAAGGTGCGCGAAACCAATGAATCGCGCTGGGAGGAACGCGGCGACAATGTCTTCATCGAAGACGGCAATGTCGGCATCGGCACGGATCGCCCGCGCGAAAAGCTCAGCATCGACGGTTTCATGGAATTCCTCAGCGGGGGTATCAAGTTCCCGGACGGAAGTATCCAAACGACCGCGGCGGTCGGCGGCGACGTTCCCCTGGGAACCATCGTGGCCTGGCACAAGGATCTCAGCGGTACGCCCGCGATTCCCGAGGACTGGATCGAATGTAATGGTCAATCCATCGTCGATGTGGATTCGCCCTACAACGGCACCATCGTGCCGAACTTGAACGGCGATCCCGCGGGCGCGGATAGTCCCGGCTTAACTTCAAAAGCCGCCATGTTCCTTCGCGGCGGCACGGCTTCGGGAACCGGGCAGGCCGACGAACTGGCCGGCCACAATCACGACGTTCTGAATATGTTCGATAACGCGGGGCCCGGCCCTTCGGGAGCCATCGCACGCGGCGACGGCGGCAACCCGGCCCCGTCCGGAATCACGAGCACCGTGGGCGGCGGCGAAACTCGCCCCGTGAACATGTCCGTGGTCTGGATCATGAAGTTCAAGGACGCGAACAGCACCGCTCAGGCGCTGGCGCGATTCGAAGGCGTGAGCGCCCTTTTACCGGAGATGCTCTACCCGACCAACAACCCCGCGGAGCACGATACCATCGACGCTCAAGGCAGACGCTTATTCTACACGACGATTCGCAATCGCGCGCCGATGCTTTCGCCGGAAACGGGTATGTTCCTGGGAACCCGGCGCATCATGCTGGATTCCGCCATTGAAGCCGAGGGCGAGTTCGGTCCGGCGGGCGAAAAGGTCTGGAAGCTCAACGGTCGCGACGACGTTCGCATAGTCGGCGAACACTTGATGCTCAGCGACGCCGAAGGCAATCGCCTCACGCTTCAACCGCGACTGGGCTCCTGGATTGAATTGACCGCGAACATGAGCAGTCTGCGCATGCTGGCGTTCATGGCTCCGGGAAATTCGGACTTAAGCATTGCCGTGAACGGCGGAGCCCCCCAGGCCATTGAAACCGGCGTGAACTCCACCACACCCTATGCCGGTCGTTACCTGGACGCGGCGTCCATCCACGCGAATTCGCCGAGCATGACTCCCGGCCTGAATACGGCCGTGATCCGTCCGGAGAACGCCTTCAACGCCTATGGCATGGAAATCGCCATGACCCCAGGCGACAATCGTCCGCTGCTGCCGGCGCAAACCGCGCTCGTCAACGGTCGTCGGGTCGATATCGAAGAACAACAAATGAATCACAAACCGGATCCCTGGAGCGACGGGTATGGTCTCGACGATACCGTCAGCGGTTTCCACGACATGGGACTCGACGCCTGGGAGAATCATCTACCCATCGCGCACGCCGTGAGCGATCACCTGACGGCTTCGTTTTCGCCGCCGGTGAACATTCACGACCATGTCCTGAATACCACGAACAATACGGTGTATCGTGTTCGCCTATTCACGGGACTGGGAGCGGCGGAACATCAGGCCGACTCGGGCGCGAAAGTCGTCTGGGAACAGGTCGCGACCGTAGGCCGCACCGTAGGCGATGCGACGGTTCTCGCGGATCTGGTCGTCAACGAAGTGCTCTACGATTCGGGCGCTCAACGCGTCTACAAAGTAC
>CAZGYS010000246.1:0-8807 GCA_964530305.1 uncultured Leptospiraceae bacterium | reverse complement strand
AGTCAGATCCGAGACCCGGCGTTCGGGCACGCGCCCGATGTAGGAATTGAACTTTTGCAGGATGACCTGAACGGGAGATTCCTCGAAGCGATCAAAGTACGCCGTAATTTCGTCCTCCACGTCCTTGATTTTCAACATCTCGGCGTAAACGCTGAACGGGCGCTCCGACTCCGACCGGCGTTCCAGCGCCTCCAGGTTTCCCAGCACTTCCGGCAATCGATCCGCTCCGTAGAGCTCCTCATAACGCTCCGGCTTCAGGGTCGTCAGGCGAAAGATAATATGGAGCTTCTCGATTCCCGGCGCCGACGCAATGCCGTCCAGAAAATCGCCGTCCAGGCCCGGGCCCCAGGTTTCCAGATACACCCGAGCCACGCGATTCGACGCCAGACAACTTTTCAGCAGCGAGGCGATTTCCGGATGCTCCAGGGGCTCCCCGCGCCCGCCCAGGGCGATGGTCGCGTCCTGCTCCAGGCCGTGCGCTTCCAATTCATTCAGGAGTTTATGAACCAGGCTCGCTTCCAGGTCCTCCGATTCAGCCGAGTCCGAATCGCCCCCGGGCCGGGGCGCGAAGACGGGACGGATGGACGAGCGAGTGGTAAGTTCGATTTCAAAATACGAAGGTAGTGGTCGCAACAGCTCCGGCGCTTCCTGGAGCATGCCTTCCAGCTTCGCGAAAGTCGCCCCACGCTCCAGCATGTCCGTCGCCAATCGCCTGGAGCGCGAAGAGGCGCAGGTCAAATCCAGGCGATATTGACGCAAGTCCGGCAGGCGATAATAAAGCTCTACGTCATAGTCGTTGATGTTCTTATAAGCGAAGGCGCGCAAGTCGTCCGGTTCCTTGTCCCCCAGCAGGCGCAGGAACTCCAGCGAAGCGAAATCGGGCACGAGTCCCGGCGGCAGGTTTTCGGAATAAGTATAGTGGGCCAGATACCGGGCATGGGAAGCCAGGGCCTCGGCCAGGGGTTCGGCGTCCAGCAGGGGATGCCATTCACGCAGAATGGCGATGCTGTCTTGCGCGTCGGTGCCCTGCGCTTCCAGGGCCTTGCGCGCGCACGCGGTAAGGTTACCGGAGACGAGATTGATTTCTCGGCCTTCCGCGACCGAGGCGCTCACCATGCGATTGGAATAAACGGGCACATCCCTGAAAACGGCCTGAATGCGCTTCAGGGCCTCGGCGACGAGTTCCGGACTTTCGTCACCGAAAGACGATTGGCGATGAACCAGAACGCATACGATTTTGCCGGACGCAACGGGCGCGCCCTCCCTCGACTCGTCATTGGCCATCGGGGACAGGGGTCCTACTTAATTTCGATGATGGCAATCTCTTTTTTTCTCTTCTCGATCCAGGCCTGAAACGAACCCCGTCGCTTCTGTTCGGCCAGTCTTTGCAGAATGAGTTTGCGCACCTTGGTAAAGGGCGTGGCACGCCGTCCGCGCAATTGAACGATCATGTAGCGCCCGCGGTCCACGAAGAGCGGGCCCACCGTGCCGGGCGGCAGGTTGGCCAGCAGACCCGCCAGCCGGCGATTGCCCTGCACCACGTCGAAGATGGAACGATAACCATAGGAGCGATACTTGCCCCGGGGGTAACTGGTGGAAATTCGATAGAAGCGCGAAGGTTTGGCGGCGATTTTTTCCCGCGCCTCGCGCGCCATGCGCGAAAAAGCACGCTCCTGGCTGATGCCCCGGGGACGAAAGACCAGCATGCGATACGAAACCTCGAAGCCGACCTTTTTCTTGTTCTTATTGTAGAACTTACGCATCTCCGCTTCCGTGGGTCGGGGAACGCGAACGCGCAATTGAATGATCTGCTGCCGCATCAATTGATACGGCAACTCCCGCAGCCACAATTCGAAGGAGTGACCCGTCTGCCGTTCAATCACGCGACGAAACTCGGCGTCGCTCGACAGGGAAGCCCGCTCCTTCATGGCGCGAATTTCATTTTCCACGCGGGCATTGGAGATGGTCAGGGATTCCTTCTGGGCTTCCAGTTTTACGATGGAACGCGTAATGAGTTCCCGGGTGGCCTCGGCGCGCGATACGGGCCGCGCCTTGCGGCGTTTGCGCCCACGACGACGGGCGGCCTGGAGTTTTCCCAGGTCCGTGCGCATGGCTTCAATATCCAGATCCGTAATGGCCACGCTGCCCACCATGTAACGCAGTTGATTTACCACGCGGCTCTTGTTTATGTCGGCCGGGTATTTTACGCCGGCGTCGGGCTTCGGGGCTGCCGTCTTTTTCTCGTCCGCGGCCGGTTTATTTCCGGCGGTCTTGGCGGCCAGGGGCGCGAGCGCGAAGGCGATGAGCAGGCCGCCGGCCATGAACGATACCGCAAATATAAATCGCTTTTTCATAATGTCATCCGTCCTTCAAGCCGCCTGGGCGGCGAATTTCTCGCGCGTGGCCAGGCAGAGTTCCCGAAACTCATTCACCGATTCGGTGCGAACCAGTTTGGCCCGCAACTCCACGGCTCCCGGGAAGTCCGTAAAATATCTCGACGCATGCTTCCGAAACAAAATCAGCCCGCGTTCGTAAAAACCCAGCATGGCGTCCAGGTGCTCCAGGGCTACGTCCACGATTTCCACCGGTGTTACGTCTTCTCGACGACGCCCGCCGAACAACCAGGGATTGCCGATCCCGCCGCGACCCACGAGGACGCCGTCCACGCCGTAATCGCGCTTGCGCTCCAGGGCCTCGGCGTAGGTGGTCACGTCTCCATTTCCCATGACCGGAACACTCACGCACTGTTTGACTTCCCCGATGGCGTCCCAGTTCGCGAAACCTTTATAAGATTGGGCCTTGGTCCGACCGTGCACGGAAATCATCCGGGCCCCGGAATCCTCCAGGATCCGGGCCGTTTCCTTATAATTCAAGCTCTTATGGTCCCAGCCCAGGCGAATCTTGGCCGTGACGGGAATCTCCAGCGCCTTTGCCATGGACTCCAGGATGCGCCCGGATCGAATGGGGTCCTTCAAGAGACCGGCCCCGGAGCCGTGATGGGCCACTTTGGAACAGGAACAACCCATGTTCAGGTCGATCACGTCCGGCCCCATCTCCTGGGCGATTTTGGCGGCTTCCAGGATCACGTCGGGCTTATTGCCGAAAATTTGAAAGATGATGGGCCGCTCCGCTTCCTTGAAGCGAAACATATCAATGGTCTTTTGATTGCCGCGCCACAGCCCGTCCGTGCTGACGAATTCGGTAAAGGAATACCCGGCGCCCATTCGGCGACATAGCAGGCGATAGGGACTATCGGAGATATTGGCCATGGGCGAAAGAAAGACTTCGCCCTTGATGGGGATATCGCCTATGTAAAAGGACGGCTCCATGCTGTATTAGACGATGGGAAGGCTCGCCGCGCCCGAATATTTCGCGGGGCCCGAAGCGGACCGAACCCGCCGGGCTCCGGGCGGCTCGACTTGCCCCGCTTCAGCCCGTTAAGCGGACTGGTGACGCTCCACCATTTTATAGAAATCCTGAAACAGGTACTCCGAGTCGTGGGGACCGGGACTGGCTTCCGGGTGGTATTGAACGCACATGACGTAATTGTCTTCGTCTCGAAAGCCCGCTACGGTCTCGTCGTTCAGGTTCAAGTGCGAAAGCTCCACGCCTTCTTTCTTCTCATTATGAATGGCGAAGCCGTGATTCTGGGAGGTGATCTCCACGCGTCCGCTTTCGAAATTCTTCACGGGCTGATTACCGCCGCGATGACCGAACTTGAGTTTGTAGCTGGAACGTCCGGAAGCAAGGGCGATGATCTGATGCCCCAGGCAAATACCGAACAGGGGTTTGCCCGAACCCATCAACTCCTTGGCCGCGGCCACGGCGTAGTCCAGCGGCTCGGGATCCCCGGGCCCATTGGAAAGAAAGAAACCGTCGTAATTGCCGGACAGTATATCACTCGCGGGCGTCTTCGCGGGATACACGTCCACGGCGAAACCGGCCGCGTCCAGCAGACGCAGGATATTGGTCTTCACGCCGAAGTCCATGACCGCTACGCGATACTTCTTGTTCGCGGCATCTCCGAAGGAATACTTCTCCGACGTGGTAACTTCCGAGGCGAGATCCCGACCGGCCATGCCGGGCTCGGCCTTCACGCGCTCCAGCAGTTCGGGCGTGTATTCGCCCGTCATGAAGATGCCGCCGCGCATGGCGCCCTGTTCGCGAATTTCCAGCACCAGCTTACGCGTATCCAGGCCTTCGATGCCCGGCTTGCCGTGCTGCTCCAGGAACTCGCCCAGGCTCATTTTGGATGTAAAATTGCTGGGATAAGGCACGTATTCCTTAACAATCAGACCCGAGGCGAAAATCTTGCGCGATTCATTTACCTCGGGATCGATTCCGTAGTTGCCCATCATGGGGTAAGTCATGGTGACAATCTGCCGGCAGTAGGAAGGATCCGTGAGGATCTCCTGGTAGCCGGTCATGGAGGTGTTGAAACAAACCTCGCCGATGGATTCGATGGATGGTCCGAAGGAAAAGGCCCGGTAGGTGGAGCCGTTTTCCAGCACCAGTAATGCGTCTTGTTTTGCCGATGAATAGAAGCTCACGCCGTCAGGATTTCGCGTGGGCCCGACCGGTCAAGAAGGGAAAATCGCCCCATTCAGCCTTGAAAACGCGCTTTTACGTGCCTGAAAAAGAGGCATCCGTCTTGAGGCGATGTCCAGGGAAGCGGGACAGGGACGCGCGGAGGACGGATGGGCGAATTTTTGATGTTCAAACCGGCCCATGGCTCGATTGTTCTCCTGGCCGCGTAGAAGTAGAAATAGCGGCCGGCGCAAACCCATGAAACTGGAAACCCTGTTCGAATTCTTGCCCTATGTGGTGCTGCTCTTTTTGATTCTCATGAATCGCCGTGACCTGGAACGCGAATCGCGCGCGCTTTCGCCGGAGCATCGTCGGGGCATGGATGAAAAGTTCAATCCCCATCGCTTCATTCAGTACGGCGCGCTGGTGATCGTGCTGGCTTCGATTTTCCTTCAGCCCACGCAAACGGAGAATCGCATCGGCCTGCCGGCTCTACAGGTGACGGCGCTGATTGCCTGGAGCGTGAGTGCTTTCGCCTTCGGGCGCGGCATACTGACGCGGCTGGAGATTCCCGAGCCCTATGTGAAAGCCTATACGCGCGACCGCCTGCTGCTTCTGTTGTTACTGGGCTTTTTTACCTTTCGCGGCGCCTGGGAGTTGTGGGCCCGCGGGTGACCCGCGCTTCATTCCATGCCTCGTCCACTCACCAGACGCAAATGGGCAACCGTAATCACTTACGGGGGAGCGATGCTCCTCTGTTTGTATTTCATCCGGCCCGCCTTCGCCTGGTTTAACGGCCAGGGCGGCGGCCATGACTGGGACGCCCAGACCTTCTACCTGGAGGCGGCCGTTCGCCCGGTGCTGGATCACGGTCGCCGTCCCGTCTGGAATCCATGGTACGGCGGCGGGTTGCCCCAGGCGGCCAACCCCCAGGTAAAACTCTATACGCCCACCTGGTTCTTCGCGCTGGCCTTCGGAAGCCTGGCGGCCCATAAAATCGCCGTAATTTTTTACTATCTTCTGGGCGCCTGGAGCATGGTCTTTCTCCTGCGCTCGGTCCTGCGCCTGCGCCCGTGGGCGGCCCTGGCGGGGACGGTGGTTTACGTCTTCGCCGGCTCCATTCCCCTGCGCGTCATCGCCGGGCACTCGACCTTTCTGTGCATTCTCATTTACCCGCTGGTCATCGCCCTCTTCCTGCTTTGTCTGCGGGCTCGCGGCACCGGCGCGGTCTTGTATGGTTTCGCCGCGGCGATGGTGCTCAGCGTGATGTACGGCGAAGGCTATCCGTCGGTCATGCTCTTTTTGCCGGGCGCGGGTTTCGCCCTGCTTGCTTTCTCGTTGGCGCGAAGGGACGCGCGGCTCCTCTTGCGCGGCGGCCTGGTGCTGATCATGTTCGCGGTGCTTGCGGCCCATCGCCTGGTGCCTCAAATCGAATACATGGCCGGCCCGGGGGCGTTTCGCTTTCCCGATTTGAGCAGCCTGTCCCCGGATGCCTTGCGGGCGATTTTCCTGGACGCGGTGTCCGACCCGGCGGCGCGCAAGTGGGTGGGGCAGAAATATCTGTGGTGGGAGTACGGCACCTACATCGGGGCTGTACCGGTTCTCAGCGCGGCGGCCCTGCTCGTCTTTACGCGTAGGCGCCACCTGCCCCTCATTGCAACGCTGGTATTCATTCTGGCGCTGACCATGGGACCGTTCGCGTTCTGGTCGCCGGCCACGCAGCTCAGCCGGCTGCCTCTGTACGAAAACCTGCGGGCATGGGCGCGCTTTTCCATGCCGGCGCTCATGTGCGGAGCGGTGCTGTATGCATTACTGCTGCATCGCGGATTGGTCCTGGCCCAACGCTATCGTTTTGCGCGCCGCGCGGCCCCCTTCCTGGCGGCGATACTCGTGCTGTGGTCTTTCTATGATCTGAATATCATCAACGGCCGCAAACTTAAGAACGTTTTTACGCTGTCGATTCCCGGCGGCGCGCCTTCGCCCCGACTGGAGACCATCGCCCGCCTGCCCTCCTACGGCTCCGGCTCGGCCATGCTGCCGGCCATGCGTCGCAATCTCTCCACCCGCGACGCTTATGAAATGCTCAAAAGCAATCGCAGCGCGGTCGCCCGAGGCGAAGAGAACTATCGCGGGGAGTTTTTTCTCAAGGCCATGGGACGCGCGATAACCCCTCGGCGGGAATATCCGGATCGCCTGGAATTCGATTTCATCCTGAAGCAAGGCGATACGCTGGTGCTCAACCGCAACTGGTCGCCCCATGCGCGCGTGACCACCGGTCAATTACCGAGCAATGAGAACGGCTTGATCGGCGTCGAACTCGCGCCGGGGCGGCACCGGTTTGCCGTCTACCACGGCGACGGCTGGACCGCGTGGCTCTTGTATCTTTCAGCGGCGCTGCACGGGCTGCTCCTGATTCTCACCGGAATCACCCTTCGCGCGCGGAGGACTTAAGTGCTGGGCTCGCCGGACTTCTGATACAGACGCCAGAAGTTAGGCGGCTCTTCATAGGGCGGCAGCACTTCCCGGTCCGGAAACAACTTTCGAATTTCCCCGGTCTTGAGCTTGCCGACGTTGGGCGGCGTTTCGCGATGAATGTAGACTGAATCCGGAAAAGTCTGCTTGCACTTGTCCACGGATTCGCCGGTTTCGGTGCGGATCTTCTCTTCCATGTTGACGAGTAGTTCGCAGCGGGTGCGCACGTGTTCCAGTTTCTTGAATTGCTCCAGGGCTTCCTTCGTTTGACCGGCCGCCAGGCGACAGCGGATGACGAAGAACTCCTTGATGTGGGGTTCCTTGCCGGCGTCTCGCGCCAGCAGGGCCTTCAAGCGCCGCTTACCCGGTTTGGCCAGACACTTGACGCCGTCCCGCATCAATTCCATGCGCGGCGTGAACAATTTTTCAATGGCGATGCGACGGGAACTCAAGAGTTCGCTCGCCTGATCATGCATGCCCATATCCAGATACAGGCGCAGTAATTCCCAGCGCACGACTTCGTTCGTTTCGCCCTTGAGGGAGCTCTCAAGCAGACGCAGGGACGCCGGCAGGGAAATGCGCTTCAAGCTCAGTACGAAGCCCAGGCCGGCCTGCAGACGGGGATCATCCGTACGACGACGCGAAGCCTGCTGAAAACGTTCCAGGGCCGCGTCGAATTTTCCGGTCTTGAGATTGCGATAGCCCTCTCGTAACTGAGCCGAATAATCCGAGCAATGCATCAGCATCCCGCTCACCAGAAGCGCGGGCGCCAGGACGACGACGCGTTTCAGGCGTCGGGAAATTTTTCGCGGTAGATTTTCCATGTGCTTTCCAGCAATGTGCGGGCGTCCGAATGTTCGGCCGTCCAGCCCAACAGCTCCCGGGCCTTGCCCGAACCGGCAATCAGCTTGGCCGGATCCCCGGGGCGACGGGGCGCTTCCACGTGGGGGATGGGCTTACCGGTCACCTCTCGCGCGGCATTCAGAATTTCGAATACGGAGAGTCCGGATTCCGAGCCCAGGTTCACGATTAGATTTTCATTCTTCTCCATGATGTATTCCATGGCCAGAACGTGGGCGCGGCTGAGGTCATTAAGATGAATATAATCGCGAATGCAGGTTCCATCCGGCGTGTCGTAATCGGTGCCGAAAACCTGGAGCTCGTCTCGAATGCCCACGGCCACTTCCATGATGATGGGCAGTAGATTGTTGGGCTTGTTTTCCAGGCCCTTGACTCGCCCTCGAACGTCATATCCCGCCGCATTGAAATATCGCAGGGCGGCAAAGCGGATGCCCTTCTGCTTGGAGAACCAGGCCAGGTTGTCCTCGATCGCCTTCTTGGTGTAGCCGTAGTAGTTCTCCGGCGCCAGCGGGTGCTCTTCGTCGATGGGCAGATACCTGGGGTTCCCGTACACGGCGGCCGAGGAGCTAAAGATAAAGTAGCGACAGTCGCTGGTGACCATCCGTTCCAGCAGTCCGAGAGTGCCGCGCAGGTTGTTCGCCGCGTATTTTTCGGGCACTTCCATGGATTCCCCGGCCGCTTTGCTGGCCGCGAAATGAAAAATGATCTCCGGGCGCGCGGCGAAGAACGCGTCCAGCCCCGAGGGCGTCATGATGTCGCCGCCCTGGAAGTTGTAGCCGGACCTGTCCCAGAAGATGTTCTCCGGGTTGCCCGAACTCATGTTATCGATGACGGTGATCTCGTGACCCAGCTCCAAAAGGTCCTGTATGACGTGGCTGGCGATGTAGCCCGCGCCCCCGGTAATACCAATGCGCATATGTTTATCCTGAATTCCTTCTTACTATAGG
>CAZGYS010000245.1:0-8864 GCA_964530305.1 uncultured Leptospiraceae bacterium | reverse complement strand
TGGAGCAGTAGCCCGGGCTTATATCCACGAACCGGCTTTAGCCGGTCCCCCGGGCCTGTCACGCGGGAAGCGTCAGCTTAAATCGCGTCATCTTACCGGGCGTAAACTCGGCCGTGATGCCGCCTCCGACGGCCGTCAGTTCCCTTTTGACATAATCCAGCCCGACGCCGCGGCCGCCGTGAAGACTTGCTTCGGCCCGGGTAGTCATGCCGGACTCGAAGATCAATTTGGCCGTTTCCGCGTCCGAGAGCGATTCGGGATCGCCGACCTTACCCATGGCTCGGGCCTTTTCGCGCAAAGCGACGAGATCGATACCGCCGCCGTCGTCCTGGACTATCGCCCCCAGCACGCCGTCCCGGGAGGACAACTCGACTCGAACGACACCCGCTCTCGGTTTACCGCGCTTCAGCCTTTCCTCGGGAGCCTCGATTCCATGCACGACGCTGTTGCGCGCCAGTTGAATCAAAACATCCTTCAAGAGGCGAACTTCCTTGAAGTCCCGGGTCAGTTCCAGGCCGTGTATTTCCAATTCCGCTTCCCGCCCTTCGTCCGCGGCCACGCGTTCCACGAGTTGCTTGAGGGCATCCCGCAATACCATGTCCGGCGATATACGGCGCGCCGAACTGTAGTTCTGAATCTTCTCCATGGACCGGCGCACTTCCTCCAGCGCGGTCCGCAGGTCTTGCAGTCCCAGGATGGATTGCAGGAAATCGCGACCATCCCGCTCGGACATGTCGTATACTTCCTTCAGGCGCGATTCCTGGATGTGGCAAAGTTGTTCGAGAGCACGCAATTGCAATAGACCCGCGTTGCCTTTCATGTTGTGTATTTCGCGGTAAAGCAGTTCCAGAACGGCGATGTGGTCCCGACGAATCGCCTCGTCCCGCAACGATTCGCCCATGCGGTCCAGGGCCTGTTCGGAATCATCCAGGAATTGAGCCAGCACCTGGGAGTCCACCTGTAGAATGGAGTAGACCAGTTCGGTCCTGGAATCCTGAAGCTTGCGCGCCGTCTCGGCTTCGCGGGCAATGCGATTGCTCTCGGTGACGTCCGTCATCACGACCAGCAGGAAGCGAATCTCGCCGCCGGAGCGAATGCGATTGAAGCGAAATTGCAGTTCCTTGTCCTGGTCGCCGACGCGCAGGGCGATTTCCTCCAGCGGATTCAAGCGCGCGGCTTTCGCGTCCTTGAGTTTACCGCTGAAAAGAAGCTTCAGATAATCGGCGATTTCCGCGGCCGGGATACGTTCCCCCAGACCGGCGATAAACGCGGGGAAGTCGCGGTCGACCGTGGACATATCAGGGAATATCGCCTCCAGCGCGCGGGAATGCTGGGTCCCGATTTTGTGCTCTCCGTCCACGAGCAGCAAACCCTCATTGATGGAGAGCAGAATATTGTCGGTTTCACTCTTCGCCGCCAGGAGCTCCTGCTCGGATTCCGCCAAACGGCGATTCTTCTCCTCGATGACCTGCTTTTCATTGTCGTATTCTTTTTTGAGCCTGTTCATGGCGATGCCCACGGCGACCAACATGGGTATGAACAAGGCCAGCAGATCAATATGGCGTTCTTTTTCCGTGGGCAAATGGATCACCAGTTCCGCAAAACGCAGTTCCACGATATAGGTGAGGGCGGTGGCGAGGATGGCTACGACGACTACTCGAAAGTGCAGGCGGGTATCCACGACAATCAGTGATACGACCAGGATCCCCAGATGCGCGATGGGCGGGCCGCCCATGAGGCCGCCGTGAAAGAACCATTGAAAAGTGGCGAAAGCCAGAATGAACACGAGATAGGGAACCTGTACCTTTCGCGCCGCGCCCCGAAAGCGCGCCAGGTAGTAAAAGAATGCTCCCAGCAAGGGCATCATGATCAAGGAGCCCAGCACGGCGGGATGGGATTTTGTCGCCAGGGCGCCCAGGATCGGCGGGACGGCACCGAAAATCATGATAAAGGAGAACGCGTTGAAGATGCGGTCTTCCAGGGATACGGTCTCCGGCGTACCGATGATGCGACCCAGTATGCTGACTTTCTTACTCATGACGATTACTCCGGGGCGGCCGACACTCTCACCGACAGGGAATAGACTCAATTGCCGTTGCGCGCTCAACACGGGCAATGCAAAAACTCCAGCTCACCCCGAACTCACAATTTCAAGGGCGGCGCGGGGGCATCGCGGGTAAGTTGCGAATTATGGTTTGACGCTAACAGAGCCCCTGAATCTCTGGTCGCAGCATGTGAATGGGAAAGTATTCCATTAGTTTCATTATCCTGGTCGTCATACTGGGAGTCTTCATCGCCACGGTGCTGGGCTCTTTGTTAAGCCAGGTGTTCGGTCTGGATTTTCTGAATTATTCGATATTCGGCCGAGGACTGAAAGTCGCGGAAGACTTTTACATTCTAAAAACCCTGGAGCTCCGAATTACTCCTGCGGGTCTACTGGGACTCGTTTTGACCGGATGGCTCCTGTATAGAACCAAGGAGAAAGGTTAATGTCTACCATTTCAATGAAGAACCTGCTTGAGGCAGGCGTCCACTTTGGTCATCAAACGCGGAAATGGGATCCGCGCATGGCCCCGTTCATTTTCACCGCCCGTAACGGCATTCACATCATCGATCTGCAGAAGACCGTTCAAATGGCAAAAATCGCCTATGAAGCTCTGCGTGAATACACGGCTCGAGGAGAAAAAGTTCTCTTCGTCGGCACCAAAAAGCAAGCTCGAAGCGCGGTTGAACGAGAAGCGCTGCGTTGCAGCATGTACTATGTAAACAATCGCTGGCTGGGTGGTCTGCTGACCAACTGGACCACGGTTAAGAAGTCCATCGCGCGGATGAAAAAGCTCGAATCCATGGAGGAGAACGACTCCTTCGATCAGGAAGCGCGCACCAAGAAAGAAGCCCTGGAACTGCGCCGAGAGCTGGAAAAACTGCGTAAGAACCTCGCGGGCATCAAGGATATGCAAAACCTGCCCGAAATCATGTTCGTGATTGACCCGGGTAAGGAATCCATCGCCGTGAAGGAAGCTCGCAAGCTGGGCATCAAGGTCTTCGCGGTCGTTGACTCCAATTGCAACCCCGACGTAATCAATTTTCCGATTCCCGGTAACGACGACGCAATCCGTGCCATTTCACTTTTTCTTCAAACCATGGCCAATGCGGTTCTGGAAGGAACGCAAGGTATTGTTTCGGGAGATGAGTTCTCCGACGACGACACCAGCATGGATCCGGATTCACTGACTTCCGATTCCATCCAATACAAGGGTGAGTATGACGAATCGGGTGAGTTCATTGTTGATGAGCCGATAACCGCGCCTAAAACCGAAGAGGAAAAGAAGGTGGAAGCGGAAGCAGCCGCCGCGGCGCAGGGAGACGCTCCGTCCACCGAACCCGCCGCCACGACGTAATCTTCGAACGAAGAGTAATCGAATAACTTTCGTCGCCGTGAGGCGATTTACGGCGGAGCAAATCGCTCCGCCTGAGCGTTCAGCGCTCTTGACGCGAGTCCCGGAGGCTCGCTTAAGGAAATATTTCAAAGGATTCTGAAGCATGGCTACCGTTACCACTACTGAAATTAAGAAACTCCGCGACCTGAGCGGCGCGGGCATGATGGATTGTAAAAAAGCTCTCGTCGAGCATGACGGAGATATCGAGAAAGCAGCGGATTTCCTGCGCAAGAAAGGCCTGGCAAAAGCGGCCAAGCGCGGGGATCGAGACACTTCCGAGGGTCGCGTTGTTTCCTACATCCACGGCAACGGCACCGTAGGCGTCCTGCTTAAGCTTAGCTGTGAAACCGATTTCGTCGGTAAGAACGAGGATTTCGAAACGCTGGGCAAGGACATCTGCATGCACATCGCCGCGTCCAATCCGCTCTATATTCAGCAATCGGACATCGCCCAGGAAATCATCGATCGCGAAACCGAGGTTTTCAAGGGTCAGCTCGTGGAAGAAGGCAAGAAGCCCGAGCAGATTGAAAAAATCATTCCCGGTAAGCTGAACAAGTTCTACAAGGAAGTTTGCCTGCTGGAGCAGCCCTACATCAAAGATGAAAAGGGCAAGCAAACCATCGCGGACCTCCTGAAGGAAAGCATCGCCAAGTTCGGCGAAAACATCACCATTGGAGCTTTCACCCGCTACCAGGTCCGTTGACGCGAATCGAGCGGGACGAAAAAACAGCGTATATGTCCGAATTTCCATACCGCAGAGTTCTACTGAAGCTTTCCGGCGAAGCCTTCACCACGCAGGGCAAGACGGGGATTGATCATTTTCGCGTCAGACGAATCGCCGAGCAGATCAAGATTTGTCACAAGGAAGGCATCCGCATGGCCGTCGTCATCGGCGGCGGCAACATCATTCGCGGCATGACCGCCGCGGAAGAGGGCGGTATGGAACGGGCCACGGCGGACTACATGGGCATGCTGGCCACGGTCATCAATGCCCTGGCGCTCCAGCAAGCGTGCGAAAAGATTGATCTGATTACGCGCGTTCAATCCGCCATCGAGATGAAGTCCATCGCCGAGTCCTATATTCGACGCAAGGCCATGCGCCACCTGGAAAAGAATCGCATCGTCATCTTCGCCTGTGGAACGGGAAATCCCTATTTCACGACGGACACCACCGCTTCGCTGCGGGCCATTGAAGTGGGCTGCCAGGTAATCCTGAAAGCCACCAAGGTGGACGGAGTATACGACGCGGATCCCAAGAAAGAACCCAACGCGAAACGCTTCGCGCGGGTATCCTTCATGGAATCCATCAATCGTCGCCTGAAGATCATGGATTCCACGGCCCTGTCCCTGTGCATGGACAATAACCTGCCCATTCTGGTCTTTGACATCTTCAAGGAAGACAACCTCCTGCGATTGATCAAGGGCGAAGACATCGGCACAATCATTTCAAGCAAGGATGAGTTAATCTATGCCTGATGATGAACAAGAAGTATCCATTGACGACATTCTCCTCGAGTCCGAGGAACGAATGATCAAGAGCCTGGAGGCGCTCAAGCGGGACATGGGCAATATTCGCTCCGGTCGCGCGGCGCCTTCCATGGTGGAGAATATCCAGGTGGAATACTATGGGGCGCCGACTCCCATGAAACAACTGGCCTCCATTTCCGTACCCGAAGCCCGGCAGATTATGATTCAGCCCTTCGATAAGGGTTCCCTGGGTGATATCGAAAAAGCCATTCTCAAGAGTGATCTGAACATTACTCCCCAAAACGACGGCTCGGTCGTTCGTCTGTTCCTACCGGAATTAACCATGGAACGACGTCAGGACCTGGTGAAGCAACTGAAGGCCCGCGTGGAAGAAGCACGGGTTTCCGTCCGCAATATTCGCCGAGATTCCAATGAGTCCATCAAGAAGTTGGCCGGCAAGGGTCACTCCGAGGACGAAATCAAATCGTCTCAGGACGACACGCAAAAGCTTACGAATGATTACATCGCCCAGATCGACGCGATGGCGACTCAGAAAGAATCGGATATCCTGACCATCTAATAATCAATACGATGTCGACTCTCCAATCCGAATACGGGCTTGAGCCCGCCAAAATGCCGGCGCACATCGCCATTGTTCTGGATGGGAACGGCCGCTGGGCCCAGCAAAGAGGGCTGGGACGTTCCGAAGGTCATCGCGCCGGAGGCGAGACCCTGGATCGACTGCTGGATTTTTTCATCAAACTGAAGTTACCGGCCATCTCTCTATACGCATTCAGTACGGAAAACTGGAAGCGTCCCCAGACCGAAGTGAAGGCCATCTGGTCCTTGATGAATGAGTTCTTTACCGAACGCTTGCATCGTTGCCTGGAAAACGGTATCCAGATTAAAGCTTCCGGCAACCTGGATAAGATTCCCAGCAAGAGCCGAACCCGCATTGAGGACGTCATTCACCAGACCCGTAAGGGCAAGAATCTGATAGCCAATTTTTGCGTGAATTACGGCTCCCATGACGAAATCCTGCATGCCGTCGACGAGATAGTCCAGGAACGCCTGGCACACATGAAGGACGGAAAGAAACGCAAGGCTCAAGCGCCCGTAAAAAAAAAGAGTTCGAGCAGCACCTCTACACTCATCCCCTGCCTCCCGTAGACCTGCTGGTCCGTCCCGGCGGTGAATATCGCATTTCAAACTTTCTGCTCTGGCAGTGTGCCTACGCCGAAATCTACGTGACCGACGTACTCTGGCCGGATTTCAACGAAGACGAAATGATCCGCGCCCTCAAATGGTTCCAGGCCCGAAATCGACGCTTCGGCGGTCTTTGACCGTTCTCAAAAGCCGAAAGCAATGATGCGCGATGGCTTCTTACCGGACTCGTGAACATTGCGGGTTAAAAAAGCCTTTTCCTGACATAAGGGCCCGGGTACATCGGCTTCATGAATGAAACCGCCAGTAGAATCATCTCCGGGATCGGCATCGGCCTGCTTGCCGTGGCGGCCCTGACCTTCGATCACTTCTACTGGATCTTTCCCCTGGTCCTGATCATGGGTTTCGCCCTGCTGGGCCTGCTGGAATATTACACCCTGGCCGACCGCGGTTTCGAAGGACGCCCCATTCGCTGGATCGGAATCGTCATCGGCATCCTTATCGTGCTGACCTTCTACGCCCAGTTTCTGCAACTACAGACGGCGAAGGGAACGCAACTCAACAGCGCGTATCGCGGTTTCACCTGGCTGTTCTATCCGGGTATGAACCTGACGCCGCTCTTCTTTTTGCTTCTATTCATGCTGACCATGTCCCTGCAAATGGTCCTGCGCCCCCTGGACGGCAGCATCTACAGCATCGCCGTGACCATCTTCGGCGTTTTGTATGCCGTGCTTCCTTTCGCGCATCTGTTTCTGCTCTTCGCCTTGAAATACGGCACGTTCTATATTATCTTTTTCGCGCTGGGGCCAATCGCCGCGGACACGGGCGCGTATTTCTCCGGACGCTGGTTCGGTAAGCATAACGCGGGCCTCAAGGTCAGCCCCAAGAAAACCTACGAAGGTTACATCGGCGGCATCATCTTCTGCATGATCGTGCTGGTGGGTTATACCATCGGTTGGAACTATTTTACGAAGGGCACCAGCCTGGCCAATGTTCCCATGGGTCTCGTGGAAGCGGCGATTCTGGCTTTCTTTCTCTCCATCGTTTCCATCTTCGGAGACCTGGTGGAAAGCGCCATGAAGCGCGATGCCCGCATCAAGGATTCCGCCTCCGTAATCCCCGGACACGGCGGTATCCTGGATCTGGTCGACGCGATGATCTTCGCCTTTCCCCTGGGCTATTACTATCTCTTCTTCAAGCAGCACATGGGTTTCACCATTTAATGGAAGTAGAACCCTGTGCTCTCTTAAACGCTGAAAGCGCGCGACCCACGCGCAGCCTGATCGTTCTGGGCGCGTCGGGTTCCGTGGGCACGACCGCCCTTGACTTCCTGCGCGCGTCCGCCGACTCACCAAACGGCGATATCGCCCTTGCCGGCGTCAGCGTACATTCATCGACGGATCGCCTGCGAGAAATCCTGCGAGAGTTTCCCGCCGCGAAGCTCGCGGCCGTATCCTCGGAGGCCGCCTACGATCGCGATATCGATTCCCTGAGAACGGAGTTTCCCGGGGTAACGTTTTTTCGCGGCGATGACGGACTGGTGGAAATGATTCCGGCCGGACAAGCGAACGGAGCCGATACCGTGCTGACGGCCGTCGTGGGAGCCTGCGGCATTCGCGCCACCATGGAATGCCTTCGCCTTAACTTAAAGACGGCGCTGGCCAACAAGGAAACCCTGGTCACGGCGGGACCGGCCATTGATGCTTATTTGCGCGGCCTGATTTCGTCGGGCGTCAAGGAACGACCCGTCATTCTACCCGTGGATTCGGAGCACAATGCGATTTTCCAGGTCCTGGAAGGCGTCAAGCCCAGCCACATCGACAAGATCATTCTAACGGCATCGGGCGGACCGTTTCGCGATACGGCGGCCGCCGATCTCAAGAACGTAAGCCGCGAACAGGTTCTCAATCATCCCACCTGGAAGATGGGGCCCAAGATCACCGTGGACTCCGCGGGCATGATCAACAAGGGCCTGGAAATCATCGAGGCCCACTATCTGTTTTCGCTGGGGTACGAGAGCATCGACGTATTAATTCATCGCCATAGCCTGGTGCACGGAATGCTGGCCACCAGGGACGGTGGTTATCTTCTGTGCGCGTCCCAACCCAACATGGTTTTTCCCACGGCCCACGCCTTATTGTATCCCGAGACCGTGCCTCGACCTCATTCCATGGCGACTCCTCCCCAGGCCTGGCCCGGCCTCGAATTCGAAACCGTGGCCGCGGACAAGTATCCCGGTTACTATTTATGTCGCCGCGCGGGCGAAGCGGGCGGGACCATGCCCGCCATCCTCAACGCCGCCAACGAAATCGCCGTGGAAAAATTCCTGGCGGGCGCCATTCACTTCACCGACATCCCCCGCGTCCTGGAAACCGTCCTGGATCGCTCCGAGAACGAAAGCGGCACCGAACTGGAGCTCTTCCTCCAGGCCGACGAACGCGCTCGCGCGCTGGCAAGCGAATCCGCCGCGGCGATTGGTTGAACCGCGAAGAGCACGAAGGTTCGTGGGTTTCCCTGCGTGAACTCCGCGGTTGCACTCTATTGCTTCACGACTGAGTCAGGCGATAGGTATTCAGGAACACCCCGTTATCGTAAGTCTTGCTCGCTTCCAGTTCCAGGGCCACGGGTTCAGCTACATCCTGAAAAAGGGGAATGCCGGAACCGAACACGACCGGGTTGACCTTCAAGACCAGCTTGTCGATGAGTCCGGCCTTTAGCAGGTCGCCCGCCAGGACGCCGCCGCACGCTCAGGATGTCGGACCCCATGGCGCGCGCGTCCTCGTAGCCTTCCCG
>CAZGYS010000244.1:0-8887 GCA_964530305.1 uncultured Leptospiraceae bacterium | reverse complement strand
GGAAGACAGGCGACCCCTGCTGGAAGCCATGTCGGGACGTTCCCCGAATACGGCTTTGTCCGGCGCCGCCGCCCTGGCCGACCTGGGCGATGAGCGGGCGCTGGGCGCTTTGCTTCAATTGAGTCGGGAGCAAGACGAGGTTACTCGCGTAGCGGTTTGCAAGTCTTTGAGAAAACTCCGCGACGAGCGCGCGCTGGGTCGTCTGCGCATGTTGCTCCATGATGAATCGCCTCGGGTGCGGGACGCCGCCTTTACGGCTTTACGCGAACTGGAAACCCGAACCGCCGCCATCGAGGCCGCTTTCAACACGCCCGACGAAAACGTGCGTCGCCGGGGCCTCAAGGATCTGTTCGAACTGCTTCGTAGTCAAGGGGAGGTGGACTTCGAGGGAGAGGTTCCCTTCCTGGAGCGGGCCTTGAATGATCCCTCCCTGGCCGTGGCCCGGGAGGCCTTCAAGGGCGCTCTGGAACTGGGGCGGGACGAACCGCGCTTGAAGTTCCTGCGTCGTTCCGTTCACGCGCGCATTCGCCGGGACGTGCTCACCGAGTTGCGGGCGCGCGTGGAGGAAAGCTGGGTCATGGAGGCCATGCTCGCCTTTTTTCAGGACGCCGACGGAGACCTGAGGCGAGATTCCCTCAAGCTCTTGCAGGATAAATACAAGAACGACCTGCTTCTTATATTAACTCGCGCCATGGAATGTCCCCACGCGGACGTGCGCGAACAGGCCGCTCGCGTCATCGCCACGCGACCCGGACCGGACGTGACGGCCCTGGTGCGTCGCGGACTGGAGGATGAAAAGCCCGCCATTCGCGGTTTGATGATTGACGCATTGATTCGTCACGAAGCCCGAGAGGATCTGGAATGGGCCATGGCTTCGCGTCATCGAGACGTGCGCCTGCGGGCGGCGTCGGCTCGCGCTCTATACGGAGATGAAGCGGCCCTGAAGCCCTTGCTGGAAGCGGTGACCCTTCCACGTCCCGAGCGCGAAGGCGATGAACGCCGGCGCTGGCAGGAGGACGTTCTGGCGGGCCTGGAAGGGCTGCGGGAGCTCGCCTCCGGCGAAGCTTTTGATTCCATCGCGGCCCTGTTGACCGCGGAGGAAGACGAAATTCGAGCCGGGGCGGCGCGGGCCCTGACATTTATCTGCGAAAGCAACCGCATAGAGGATCTGAAGCGACTGCTTTCGCGTACGAAGAAGAAGTATCGCCGGGACATCGCCCTGGCGCTGGCCTACTGCGGCGATTCGTCCGGCGCCTCCTTGATTTTCGAGCAGCGCAATACCGAGAGTATGCTGGCCGCCCTGTGCCTGGGCGGCGATAAGCAGGAACTGCTGCTTTCTTATCTGGATGAGGACCAGGCTGAAACCCGTGAAAAAGCACTCTTGCTGATCCTGATGATGGAGCATGCCCGTCGCGCGGCGCGTCCGGAATACTGCCTGGCCGCGCTTTCATCCGCGCATCCGCGCATGCGCTTGCTGGGAGCTCGGGCCCTGGAGAGCTTTCCCAATGCAAAGCAATTTCGCGAATTCGTTCTGGAAACGGCGCGGGAAGCGGGGGAAAAGAACCAACCTTGGAAGGTTTCCGACGACAAGCTGGAAAGACTTGGGCACATTCTGACTTACGGCGGTTCGCGCACGCGTGTCTTCGCTTTTCGCAACGGCCTGGAAGCCCTGACGGACTTGAAGAACGACAAGGACGGCGAAAAACTTTTCGAGCATCGCCTGAATATCCTGGAAACTCGTTTCGCCGACGAAATCGGTGAAATCGGCGCCATGGCCGCAGCTCGCGTTCCGCCGGAGCCCGAATACCAGCCGGAGGAATTGAAGGCCCTGGCCCTGGGCGCCTACGCCGGCCTGAGTCGTATCACCGGCGGCGGTTCCGAGGCGAGCGTTCGCCGTTCGGCCCTGTCTTCGTTGCGCAACATGGTCAAGACTGACTCGTCCCTGCTCGAACAGGTTACGGCCATTTTCCTGCCGGCCTTTCAGGATTCCCAGGAGTCCGTACGCGAACAGGCCTTTCAGGACTTAATTGTTCTGGGGGTCGAGCCCCGCGTCATCGCCTCCGAGGCGTTGGAATCGGGCCATGGGGACCTGGGGCGCGCCGGCCTGGAATTGCTGGGTCGAGATTTACGAGATTCCAGTACCGTGGAAGTACTGGAGCGGGTGTTTCGTGAATTCGAGGACGGGCTGGAGGCGGAAGCCGCGCGCATTTTATCGGGTCCCCGTGGAGAGCAGGCCGTGCTTCGCGCCGGGTTGAATGTGCGCTCTCCCGGGCAGCGCAAGCGTTCACTGGCGGGACTCACCGAAACCCTGGGACCCGAATCGAAAGCGGATGATGATACCCGCGAAGAGGCCCGCCGTGCGTTGCGCGAAGCAGCCAATTCGCGCTATCGAGACGTCGCCCGAGGCTCCGTATTACGACTGGCCGAGCTCAAGGATGAAGCCGCATTCGACGGGCTTTCCCGACTGCTGGCCTCGGACGACGGCAAGGAACAGGAAGAAGCCATTAAGGGCTTTCGCGCCCTGGGCGATGAGCGGGCCGCCGGAGTACTGCTGAAGCGCATTCGTGAAGACGGCGCGGGTACGGCGCGGGTGAGGGACATCTTTCGCGCCATCGGCGATTTTCGTCTGGAGTCGGCGGCACCGGATCTCGCGGACTACATTCGCGCTCGCAAAAATGAAAAGGAAGCTTTCGACGCGTTGCTGAAAATCAGCGGCTATGATCAAAAAGATCCCCACGACCCCCTGGACGAAGACGAAACCTCGGCACGTCCCCGGGAACCGGAAAAGGAATACCATCCTCGTCGAGATGACGTCCTGGCGCGCTTGATGAAGGAAGTCCAACAGACCGGGGACGAAAGTCGCATGATGAAGTTGAGCGGGAAGGCTCGCTTCGCGAAGTCCGATGTCGTGGACCCGGTGCTTTTTCAGATGATGCGTCATCCTCTCGAAGGCGTGCGTCTGTCGGCGGTGCGGGTAACCGGCAAGCGTCTCAAGGCCTTTGAGAGCGGTCGGGGCCCGCGTAGAGAAGCCCTGGTCAAGGCGCTGGAACACGGCGACGGCGAAACTCGTTTCGCCGCGGCGCGGGGTCTGGCCCTGGGCGGCTATAACGACGGCTTGAATATTCTGCTTAGCTCCGTGGACCTGTTGCAGGACTACCATCAGCGCGAACAGGCGGTGCTTTCGCTGGGGCGATTGGCCGATCCTCGCGCACTCGACACCCTGATGCGATTCGTGAACGATCCTGAACATGAATTGCACGGGCCGGCCATACACGCCGTCGGTCACATGCACGCCACCGACAAGGCCTCCGAAATCCTGGAGTTGCTCATGCGCATGGCGCGCGGCACCGGCCACGTGGCCCTGGCGGCGCTGTCCGGATTGCGCTGGTTCAATACTCGCGCCGGATGGGAAGTCATTCGCGGACGCGCCTTCGAACGCGATTACGACATCAGTCGACGCACGGTGGAGTTGCTGCGTTACTATGATGATCCGGCGGCATTGGAAACATTGAATCGCGTCGTGCGTTCCGAGAACGCGCTTTCGTATACCGCCGCCGCCGCCATGCGCTCCCTGCGCTTCATCCACGGCGAAGAGTCCCTGGAGCCTCTGTATACGGCGTTGGAATCCCATCAAATCGGATCGCTGGAACTCCAGGAAAAGGACTTTCAACTGCTCCGGGAAAAAGCGGACGCCGTGCGTTTACTGAAACTTTTGCCCGCCATTCCCCTGCCGGAATATCGCGCCATGGCCATGGAGATTCTGCTGACCCGGGATCCATTACCCGTGCGGGAAGCAGGCGAATCGCTGGCCGCGCCGGAATACGTGACGCTGGGCGCGGCGGCCTGGATTCTCGGGCGTGCCGGCATGGAGCAGGTGGAGCCGGCCGTGCGCGGAGAGATGGAAGCCGCGGCGAGACGCGTGTGGGCCGAGCTGGCGCGACCGGAAACGAAGGGGAAGGCCCTGGGTTCCTCCGCCCGCGAAGCCGCGGAAACGGCGCTGCTGCGCATGTTGTGGACCCTGGGGCGATTGCGCTCCGGCTTCGCCTTGATGCTTTCCATCATGATGGACGGCGAAAAAACGGATAAGCAGATTCGCCTGGCCGCGGCCAATGCCCTGGCCCTGCGCGCGAACCAGGGAGACCTGGACCTGCCGGAGGCAATCGCCTCGGAACCGGATCCCGACGTGCGTCGCGCCATGCTGGCCGTGGCGGCCCGGGTATCGCCCGAACGTATCGCCGCCATAGCCCGGCAAGTTTCCGACGACGGACCGGCCTTGAATCCCTTGCTTGCGGCCGCAAGCGATTCAACCGTGCTGGAGTTCCTGCGCGAAGGCGCGGCGGTCGTGCACAATCAGGGCGTGCTCTTGCCGCATTTGATTAATCAGCGTGATGTCGAAGGCCTCACTACGCTCTTGAAAGACGGCTCCCTGAATCGGGATACGCGCATGGGAGCGGTGGAGGCCCTGGCGGCCATCAATTCGGACGCGGCTCGCGGGGCCGTGCTGGAGTTCGCCGGGGAAACCGACGACGCGGAATTGCGCATGACCGCCTGGCGTTCGCTACGGCGAGCCGAACGTCGAAACAAAAAAAGAGCCGCCATTGAAGGTATGAGCAATGAGTGAAGAAAACCAGGCAGCAAGCTCGGGCGATGAACGGACCGAATTCAAGATCGGGTATCGCGGCATCAGCGAATTCGAATCGGGCGAAGGCGGGGCCGGAGAGCTTAACCTCTACGGCAACATTCACGGCGCATCGCGTCCGTCCCTGGAAGCCCGCGTCAAGGAACCGTTGCTGTTTCGCGAAGCGCTCTTCGCGCTCTACGGGGTAGTGAAGAGTGATCAACGTTACGTTCCGAAGGACCGCACGGCCTATCTGGCCTACCAGAACCTGAAAAAGCAAAACGCGGACAAACAGGCCTGGGAGGCGCGTCAGGCTTACTTCGAGTGGTTGGAGCGCAATGATCCCGATGCCTGGATGATTCTGGATCCCATCATGTCCGTTTATCCGGACCGGGTCCTCATGGAGGTATTCAGTAAGGACGAGGGCGTCTACGCGGCGCTGTCCTTCGATCACTCCATGTTCGAGAACAAGGGGGAACCCGGCTACGGCACGACCAACATCGATTTCAGCGAGCAACTTTTCGACGGCATACGCCGCATGCGCGGTTATCGTGAAACCTTGCTCGGCATTCGAACGGATGAAGTGGAAGTGGATACCCGCGACGAGTCCGGCGAAAGCAAGCCCGTAATTGAAAAGAAGATCAGCGTGCCCGCGTCCTGGTTGCGCGGGTTTCTGCAGATTCAATCGGCGGCCATGTTGCCCATGGATACCTGCAAAATCGCGCCCATGGACTTATACAATGTCCTGCGTCATCTTCGCTTGAACGCGGACAAGAAAGGGAAGCGTCGCGCCGTGCGCATTGAACTGGTGCCCGGGGAGCATCCGCGCCTTGTGCTGGAACCCTGGGAGACCTTGATTACCACGGGCGCCGATATTTATCGCGGTACGAAACCCCGGGTCGTGCGGCTGTGGGGCCGTCGTCGCCTGGCCTTGCTGGGTCCCTTGCTTTCGCGCGCGACGGAGGTGGACGTGCACATCCTGGGTAGTGGTCTGCCGTCCTTCTTCGTCTTGAAGGCCGGGCCGGTTTCCCTGACCCTGGCGCTCAGCGGTTTCAGCTCGGGCGATTGGGGACGCACCGCCGCTTTTGATTTGCTTTTCGAACCGGATACGGGTCTGGAGCCGGACGATGAACGCGTCCTTACGACTCTATCCGATAAAAAGTCCGCGAACCTGGAGGAGCTGACCCAGGCGACGGGTCTGAATCCCGATCGGGTGATTCGCGCGTTGCAGGCCGGTTGTCGGCGCGGCCTGGTCATGTACGACCTGGAAAAATTTCGCGCGCGGCCCTTGACCGGCCGCCCCCTGGACGTTGAAAAGCTTCGTTATCGCAATCGCCGCGAAAGGCTGGCGGACGATCTTCTGGCCCGACCGGGCGCCGTTGTTCTGGAAGTGGAAAACAGGATCTTCGGCACCGGCACGGAGCTCAAGGGCCTGGTCAAGGTCGAAAACGAAGGGCGGGAATACAGTCCTTCCCTGCTGATTGGCGAGGAAGGTCGCGTTTCGCGCGCGAAGTGCACCTGTTCCTTTTATCGGAAGCATGGACTCACGCAAGGCCCCTGCGAACATTTGATCGCCCTGCGCGTTCTGCGGGCTCGCAAGGAGCGTGATGAACCGGAAGACCCCGCGCAACTCACGGTGGAAACGCGAACCTTCACGCGGCGATTGCCGTTGGGGGAGAAGACCTTTCGTTTGTCCCTGGAGCGTCGTCGCCTGCGACGTAGTTGGAGCAATGGCGGAGCCGAACCCCGCAAGCAGACCATCGTCTTTAATTCGGAGGACGATGCGCGCGCGGCCTATTTTCAAGAAGTGGAACAACTGCGGGGCCGGGGATTCCTGGATACCACGAGGTAAATGATGAGTGAATCGAGAACGGATCGCCTCTGGGGCGAAATCACGCGAGCGGGCGGAATCGAGCCCTACATCAACGGGCAACTGCGCGAAAAGGGTTTTCTCGTGGAGCGCCGCCCCGTGGAAAACATGTCCAAGAAGGAATTGGACGAATACAAAAAGTCCCTGAAGAAAGAAGCCGCCGAGCGGCGCGCCCTCAAGAAAAAAGCCTGGCTCTCGTACCGCGAAACGCACCTGGTTCACCTGGGCGAAGGCATTTTCTGGAACGATGATCTCGATATCGACAAATACGATTTGCCGGAACCCGAGAAGCGCGCGGCCGACAATGACCTGCCCCAGCTGGACAAGCCCCGGGACCTGGCCGAGTCGCTGGATATGAGCATCCCCGAGTTGCGTCGCATGACCTATCATCGGGACGCGGCGACGAGACTGAACTATCGTCGCTTTACCATTCCCAAGCGCAGCGGAGGCGAAAGGCCCATCTGGGCGCCCCTGCCGCGGCTCATGGCGGCGCAACGCTGGATCCTCAGCGAAATCCTGGAGCACATTCCAGTGCACGGCGCGGCCCATGGCTTTCTTCCGGGGCGTTCCATCTTGACCAACGCTCGCGAGCACGTTAATTCGCGGCTCGTGTTGCGCGTGGACCTGGAGAACTTTTTCCCGACGGTGACCTTTCGCCGCGCGAAGGGGGTTTTTCGCAAGTCCGGCTACCGGGAGCAAATCGCCACCTTGCTCGCGCTCCTGTGCACGGAAGCGCCGCGCAAGGAAGTCAAAGACGGCGATGAGACCTATTTTATTTCCCTGGGGCCGCGTTGTCTGCCGCAGGGGGCGCCCACCAGCCCGGCTTTGACGAACATCGTCTGCATGCGTTTGGACCGTCGCTTGACCGGCCTGGCAAAGCGCCTGGGCTGGCGTTATACGCGCTACGCCGACGACATGACCTTTAGTTTACCGGCGGATTCCTCGGGTCCGCCTAACCTGGGCAAGTTGCTGGGCGCGGTAAATCGCATTACCGCGGACGAAGGATTTCGCGTACGCCGAGACAAGACCCGCGTTTCGCGTAAGGGCTCGGTTCAAAAAGTCACCGGTCTGGTGGTAAATGGAAGTGAATCGCCTCGAATTCCCCGTAAACTTAAGCGCGAACTCCGCGCGGCCGTGCACAACGCCTCCCGGGGCCGTCCCTTCCGCGAAGGCGATACCTTGAATCGAATGCTGGGGTATGCCGCCTACACCGCCATGGTGGAACCCGAACTGGGGGCCCGTTTCCTGGCCTCCCTTTCGAAGCTGCCTTCCGGCGAAGGCGACACTCCGGAAAGTTAGCGAGCTTGTTTTAGCGGCGGGTTCCCGGAGATCTGGAAGCCCGCCGGCAAAAGAAAAGCCGCCCGATGTTCGAAAACATGGGCGGCTTTTTATTTTTCGCGGCATTACCGCGATTCGTCGAGATCATCTACTACACGACCTGGGACATGGAAGGTTCACTGAATTAGCCGGAGGGGACGGCCCCTAAAGCAACATCTGAACCTCGGATGGCGAGGTTGTTCCAGACAGATGTTGCTTTAGGGGCCGTCCCCTCCGATAGCTAATTCTGAAACAACCTTCCTTGTGATGTGATGATACTATTTTCCCGGACGGCGCAACGCCGCCCCCGGCGCAAAACGCCAGGCTAGACCTGTCCTCGACGATTATAATTTTTTGAAAGAATGACCGCGGGCACCCCAATGGTCAAACGGTTTTTGGTTCGCGGGGGCGGAAAAAGATCAATCTTCGCGGGTAATCTCGGAAATGACCTTGATCTTGTAGTATCGCTCCACGGCGGCGAAGGTCTTTTCGTCGTCGAGGGGCACCGTCAGAATATCCTTCACGTCGAAATCCTGAAGCTTGGCCAGGGAGCGTTTATCCACGCGGGAGCCCAGGGCGATGATGGGGATGCGCCGGGTCTCGTCGTCCTCGCGTAGTTTGCGAATCAAATAGATGCCCGCCAGGCGCGGCAGGTCCAGGCTGATCATGAGCAGTTCGGGCTCGAAGGTCTCCATGGTGCGCTGGGTGTTGTGCGCCTGCTTTTCGCCGAGCATCTCGAAACCGCGCGCCGACAGCATGCTCATGGCTTCCGCCCGAACGCGATCCTCGAACTCCACGACCAGGATCTTAAATGGAATGAATAGTTCCGAATCCGACATAGGACAACCCGCGCCGCTCCAGGCGGCATTAGACGGCCCGGAGTCGGGCCTGTAAATCCGGATTTTCTCCTTCGGCTTGATTCGGATTACGCCGTTATATAAAATGTGAAGGCATACTCTTTTATTCGTCGAGGCCCGGGCCTCATTCTAATCGCGCTAACGGCATTGCCGGCGACCGGCTGCGACGCCGTCAGGGAGCGCATCAGCGGCCTGGGTATCGGAGGTTTCGCGCAAAATCGTCAG
>CAZGYS010000243.1:0-8949 GCA_964530305.1 uncultured Leptospiraceae bacterium | reverse complement strand
GCCTTCGTCTACCGGACCTTCCTGCAATGCACGGCCGCCCTGGAACGGAGTGTGGACTCGGACGAATTTCGCGCGCTGGCTCCGCTGTTAACGGACGACTTCGTCATTCTGGGAACCGGAGGGCATGACGAAGACACGGTGTTGCTGTTCCGGCCGGCTTGAGGTCTATTCGCTCGCCGCTCGAATCTCACCGGGCGATTGGCCGTAGACTTCCTTCATGGCCCGGTAAAAAGAAGACAGCGAATTGAAACCCGAGTCGAAGGCGATGGCCGTCACATCGCGTTCGCGGTCTTCAAGCAAGGCTCGTCGCGCGTCGCGCACGCGATACTCGTTCAAGAAGGCCTTGAAACTTTTTTGAAAGGAGACGTTGACCAGCTCCGACATCTGGTGCGGACTGAGGTCCATCAGCTTCGCCGTTTCAGCCAGGGTCAGACCTTCTCGCGCGAAAAGGCGATCTTCCTCCAGCAGCCTTTCCAGGTTGGCGCGCATGGCTTCCTGGTCCAGGCCCTCCAGTTTGGACTGGGCGTACTTCCTGCGCACGCCCTCGGCTTCCAGGTTCTCACGCATGCGGGGGTGAACGATTTTCAATACTCGCCCGTACAGAAGCAACACCGCCGCCGCCGCGACCCCCGCCGCGTAAGACGCGAACAGGTCGATCAACACCACAACCGTGATGAGCCCCAGCAGCACGGACGCATTGCGATGCAGGGCCCGGTTTTTCTCCTCGGGAGCCAGGCGCCACACCAGCAGACCCGTGAGACCGAAGCAGACCATATTGATGCCGAAGCTGATCCAGGTGATGGGCACCTCGAATGCCCGCATGCGGTCCAGGGCCGTCAGCAGCACGACGCCCAGCGCAAACAGCAGAGGCACCGTCGGCAGGAGTCGGGACCAGGGGCCGGGTCGCCACTCCAGATCAAAGAGAATCCAGGCGTACAGGAGTCCGGCGGGGCCCAGACCGGTGTAGGAGCTCAGACTCAGGACGAACAACCAGTCCGCTATCGCGGAGTCGGGAAACAGCGGCTCCAGGGCGGCCGTTATCAGATATAGAAACAGCAGGGCGTAGAAAATCGCCGCTACGAGCCCGCCCCGAGCTCGACGTGGTTCCAGGGCCGCTTCCAGGAAATACAGAATTCCCAGACTTGCCCCGGCAACGGCCATATAATCGAAAAAAATATCCAACCCGACCATAATCCCCCGGCTTTTTCCGGATTCCCATTCTTTTTCCTGTCCATTTTCCTTTCCCATTCTATAGAATGGTAGGATCATCGCGGAAAATTTCCGTTTAATCAGGGTAAAAGGAGATTACCCATGAATATATTTCGAGTTATCCAGAAACCCCGAGCGGGCCTCCGCAAGCTGATGCTGGCCGCCGGGCTGTGCGCGGGCCTGTCCGCCTGTGCCTGTCTGGGCGATCGCAATGGAGGCGATTTTCCGCCGGAGCTGGTGCTGCTGACAACCCAGCCGTCCAACCAGGCCGCCCCCGACCGGATGCTGCTGGTCCTTTCGGCCCCGTCCATTCATGATACGTACTATCGCCCGGCTTTCGAGCTCATCAAGGAATTCCAGATCAACTACGCCAAATCCATTCTGGGCAATGACAATGTGGTGATCCTGGTCGACGCCGACACCCTCCCCCATTACAGCTCGCGTCTGCCGGCCGACGTGCTCCTGACCGAAGACGTGCGCGACATCTGGATGCGGGATTTCACGACGGCCAATCCCCTGGCACCGCGCCAATTCACTTATACCTCGGCTTCCATGACTCCGACTCAAAGCCGGGAAGTTCAGAACAGTTTCATCGCCTTCGCGAATCGCTACGGCATTGAGCGCACCACCACGACCCTGCAACTGGACGGCGGCAACCTGGTGGACGACTACGCGGGCAAGGTCATCACGACCACCCGCTTTCTCACGGACAACGCCCTCACCGCCGCGCAGGGCAAGGCCGCCTTGAAGAATCTCCTGGGCGCTACTCAAGTTGCCATCGTGGATCCCGATGAACCGGTGCTGGCCCATTCCGACGGCATGGTTATGTGGCTGGACGATAAGACTCTACTCGTAAACAACTACGCGCCCACCAATGCCGCATTGCGAACCTCCGTTCTGAATGAACTGACGACGTCGTTTCCCGGAACGAAGATCATTGAAGTGCCCGTTCAAAACGTAGACAATCCGCCCGGACAATGGACCGGTTTCAGCTCGGCTTGCGGCGTTAACGTCAACTCGGTCTTAACCTATAAAAATATTTACGTGCCGACTTTCGCCATGTCCCATGACTCGGCCTTCCTGGACATCGTCCGCGCCAACACGAACAAGAAAATCATCCCGGTGGACGCTCGGGGAGTCTGCCCTATGGGCGGCAGCGTGCGTTGCCTGACCTGGCAGGTCACCGGCCAGAACGCGGCTCGCCTGATTCAATCAGCCCGCGACAAATAAGCGGGTGAATCGGCACCCCGGTGAGCGCTGAACATGGGAACGGCGCTCAATTTGTCCAGGGTGCTTTTTCTCGAACCCAGGGCAAAATGCGATTGCAATCTCAAAGGTCCCGGTTCATAAATTGAGGCGACATGACCTCGATCAAACGATATACTCGCCTCATGACATGGAAGCCTGCTCTCAAACTCATGCTGCTCGGGTTCATCCTGATCCCGAGCCTCTTATGGGCGGATACGATCATCTTCAAGAACGGTCGGCGCGTGGAAGGGCGCATCGTCAACCAAACCCGGACCAGCGTCACCGTCCGGGTCAATGGTCGAACTCGCGTTTACAGTAAGCGACGCATTCGCCGCATCAGTTACACCCGGGCCGGCGCGGCCGGCGCCGCTGAAAAGCGTAAGCGAGAAGAAGCCCGTCGCCGTGCCGCCGCTCGCCGACGCGCGGAAGCCCGCCGTCGCGCGGAAGCGAAACGTCGCGCGGAAGCCAAACGCCGCGCCGAGGCCAAACGCATTGCCGAAGAAAAGCGCCGTGCCGAAGCCCGACGCATCGCCGCGGCAAAAAAGCTGGCCGAGGAAAAAAGACGCGCGGAAGAAGCACGGCGAATCGCCGCGGCAAAAAAGCTGGCCGAAGAAAAACGCCAGGCTGAGGCAAAGCGGCGCGCGGATGAAAAGCGACGCGCCGAGGAGAAGAGACGCGCGGAAGAAGCCCGCAAAAAGGCGGCCGCCGCGAAAGCCGCCGACAAGCCCGGCCGCATCACGCCGAACAAACTCGACGGACAAGACAATACGACTTTCCTGGATCCGTACTTGCCGGAGCGCCCCCTGTATCGAAGCGCCATTGTTCCGGGTCTGGGACAGTACGGCCAGGGCAGGCGATTGAACGCGGCCATTGCCGGCGGCGCCTTCCTGGTTACGGGCCTGGGTTACTACACCGCCAATCGTGAATGGCGCAATGCTCGCCGCGACCTGAGCGAACTCAATAATCCCTACAGCGCGGGTAATATCGCCGCGTCGGCCCTGGGCATTTCCGGGCTACCTTCCGCCGCGGCCCTGGCGGACCCGGCAACGGCCTACCTCTATGATTTAAGCTTTCAGGGCCAGCGAGACACGGTGGACGATCACGCTCGCCGTACGCGCCTGTTCGGTCTGCTCTTCGTGGGCTCGTATTTGTGGAATCTGGCGGACGTCTATTTCTTCGGCGCGACACCGGGACCCGTGCCGGGCAAAACCAGTCGCCTGAAAAGAGGACCGCGTCTGCGATTGGACCTGGGACCGGACACGAGCGTGAGCACGGCACCCCTCGGAGGCTCGTTAGCGGGGGCGCGAGATTCGGGCAGCCGGGTGGACGTGCGCGTGTCGTTTCCGCTGTTTTAGGGCGATTCCAGGTTCGTGCCTGAGTTCGCTAACGGCTGATGTCGGCCGTCACTCCGTCCATTCACGGCGATGGATAAAATTGCGGACGAGTAGAATCTCAAAGAAGAACACGTCGACGATGGCGAACAATTGCTCGCGCTCCTGGTTGTCGATGAATTCGTCCGCCGTGACTTTCTTGTAGGTTTCGCTGAGGGTTTGGAACTGCTTCAGCATGACCTTTTCGTACCAGCTCGAAAACTTCTCCATGCGAATCTTATACTTCTTCGTGAAGCGTCCTTCACCCTTCCAGCCTTCGCCGTCTTTTTCAATTGAGTAGGCAAAACCGAATTTTTTGTTCTCCACGGAAAAGCGCTCGTTGGGCTCCACCAGATGAAAGCGCAGGGCCGTCAGGCAGTTCATGAATTCGTCCAGCTCCTTGACGATATGGCTCTTCTCGGCGATGTCGATGCGGCCGTCGTCGGACATGGCCGCGTCATAGCGATCCACCACATTGCGAAATTCCATGGTGATGTTGTTCATCCAGTTGGAGAAATTCGAGAAGTCGGTCTGGGAGGAACGAAAATCGCCATAGCCCTCCCACTCTCGTTCGTCCTGGTGAATCGTAATTGAATTAGCCATTGCGCGCTCCGACGCGAAGCCTGTTCCGGGCGGGCGGTTCACGCAATCAATTTTTGCGTGGGCAAATCGCTCTTCTAAAATTTTATCAGGGCCAGGGACCGGCCATGGCGCGCACTTCCTCGAAGAGTTCGGGATAGGTGCGCTCACAGATTACGTGCATGATGCTGCGCGAAGAGTCCCGCCCCAGGTCGTAGTGGGCCGGGCGCGCCTTGCGAATGGATCGCCAGCCGCGAATGTGCAGGTGAGGCACTTTCTCGATGTTGGGTACGGCCGAGGCGATGCGCTGAACCACGGGCTTACTCTGAAAGCGGTCCACGTAGTTGATTCTACATATTTCGAAATACAATCGCCCGTCCGCCGGCTCCACGACCACCACGACGAAATCGCCGCCCTGAAGAATGAGCTGATTATCGCATAAGCTGATGGCGGTATAGTCCATGAATTCGCGCAGGATGCGGGGCGTGTAGGTCAGAAAGGAATTGTTGATGATCATGCGCACGGCCAGATCCGGCGCTACGGCTTCCCGCCAGGGCACGCTGGTGGTCAATGAGGCGAATTCCGAACTGAGCGCCAGGATGTTGGCGTCCTCATCGTAGGCGTTTTCTCCCTGGAGCAGATTAACCTGCTTTTCCATGTCCGCCGTGATGAAGGCCTTGTCCGGCATGTTCGCGTACTTTTCGCTCAGCAGGTTCAACTGACCCGTAAGCCAGTTCAAGTCCGGAAAGTTGTTTCCCACGACACCCTGACGCAGCGGGCGATGCTGACAGAGAATATTGCGCTTGATGGCGGGATCCAGATCCGTGTGGGCCAGCAGCAGGTACGACATGAAGGGATGCTGACGCAGCTTGATCAGCTGTTTGGGATCGATGCTGCGTCCCCGGGGAATGGACATGCGCGTGTAGCCGATATCGCAGAGGAGCGCGCTCATCATGAGCACGACCGTAACTTCGTACAACATGGCCGGGTCTTTATAGGACTGCGCCTGCATGCCTCGGGTCTTCATGGCCATGGCGATGACGGTTCGCTTCACGGCGATTTCCACCTCATGCTCGGGCACGTCCTTCATGAGATCCAGCGTATCGATGAGTCCCACCATGGCGTCCGGCTGGGCTTCGAAGGCACGAAAGAGTTCGCCGATGCGTTGGCGCATTTTTTGGGTGTGTATGGAAGTCACCGCCGCGGTGCGCATGTGATCATACACTTCCACCGTGTCCCGGGCCAGGGCGTCCACCAGCTCCGAGCCGACGACCACGGTATCCGAAAGGCCTTTTGGAATCTGGCGGGGCTTGAGGCCCAGCTTTTCCATGTCGTCCGTGCGAAAGTAAATTCCCTGGTCCACGAACCGGAGCAAGCCGTCGATTTCCTTCTCGCTGATGTCGTCCTTCTGGTAGATCAGAATCTGACCCTTGCTGTTATAGAAGTGGACCGGGATTTCTTTCTGGTTCCGGAAGCGCTGGATGACCTCATCCGAGAATTCGAAGCGTTGTAGTTCGGGTTGCATGACTCCGCAAAAATACCAATACCATCAGTTTCATCAATTCAATTTTTGTCCAGGGTGGTTAAATGGGAGTTAGGCTTGCATAAGGATCCCATGAGGAAAAACGGCCGTTTTCCTTGACCCGTCGGCATCTTTCTTCGGTCTAATGGACTCAATCGGAGGCTTCCTTCGGCCGAACTACATGCACGGAACCGAACGAGGACGGATTCATGAAAAAAATCGCATTCGCCATACTCATCGCCGGCCTGGCGTTTCTCGCCGTGCCGGTGCCCGAACTGGAAACCGATCTGGGAGCGGCCCCCACGCGACCGCGCTTCACGCGCACGCAGGTTCTGAACATGGCTCGCAAGTACATCGGCGTGCCTTATGTGTACGGCGGCGAATCGCCGCGCGGCTTCGATTGCAGCGGTTATACGAAGTACGTCTTCGGGCGATTGGGGATCAAACTCCCCCATAGTTCGCGCCGGCAATTCAAGATGCTGCGCCCCACGAGCAAGCTCCGCCCGGGAGACCTGGTCTTTTATCGAACGTATACGCCCAACGTTTCTCACGTGGGCATCTACGTAGGCGGCAATCGCTTTCTCCATGCGCCCAGCACGGGCAAGCGCGTGCGCTATACGAACATGCGCTATCGCTACTGGCGCAAACGCTACGCCGGCGCTCGCACCGTCTTCAAGGGCGTGAACAATGATCCGGGTAAGGAAGATCCCAAAACCGATCCCCAGAACGATCCAAAGAAAGACCCGAAGCAAGATCCCGCTCGCATGGCGCTCTTGAATTTCGAGCTCATCAAGGCCGTCTACAACAACCAGCCCGAGCGCGTAAGTCGTTATCTCCAACGCGGGGCCGACCCCAGCGCCATTTATAAGAAGTGGTCCGTGCTCATGCTGGCCGTTGATTCAGGGCATGAACGAATCGCCTCGATACTCGTGAAGGCCGGCGCGAAAGTTAATTTCGCCCTGCCCAGCGGATGGACGGCGCTGGGTCTGGCGCGTTACCATAAAAACAAGCGCCTGGAAAAAATGCTCATGGACGCGGGCGCCGTGCGAACGCGTTCCATACCGAAACGCAGGCGCGTGATTCCCCAGATTCGATGGGAGCGGTTTTAAGGCGATGGTATTTATCCAAAAGAAAACGCGCTTCATGATCCTTACCGGCTTGTTCGCCGGCCTGGTGTTGGCTTCCTGCAAACAACCAAAACCGCCCGAGCCGCCCAATGTAATCAAGGCCCTGGATTTCGAGGACGGCGATCTGTCCGGTTGGAGTCGCATGAAGCTGGTCGGGGAACACTCGGCGAAGGTGGTGGAATCGCCCATTCGCGGAGGCGATTACGCCGTTCGTTTCATGCTGCGCAAGGACGATAAAATCGTATCCAAGAGTAAGCGCGCGGAGCTGGAACTCAAGCACCACGCCGACATCGGCGGCGAATACTGGTACGGGTTTTCCATCTATATTCCGGCCGACTGGCAGTACGACACCATCAATGAAGTGGTCACCCAGTGGAACGCCACCCGGGATAAGGAAATCAAGGAAAACGCGAAACGCAGTCCGCCCCTGGCTCTGCGCATCAAGAAAGACCATTGGTACATCACCATGCGCTGGGACAAGCGCCGCCTTACGCCGCCGGGCAACAAGGCGCCCAAGCTGCGCCTGTGGAAAGGGCCCTACAAGAAAGGCGCCTGGACGGACTGGGTGGTGCACGCGAAGTGGTCTTTCGAAAAAGACGGGCTGGTGCGTGTCTGGCAAAACGGCAAGCTCATCATCGAGCACGCGGGACCCAATTGCTACAATGACAAACGCGGCCTACGCTTCAAGATTGGGCTCTACAAACCCAAGTGGCAGGGAGACAAGTACACGTCGTTGATTAAGGAACGCATAATCTATCACGACGAAATCCGCGTGGGCAACAAGGACGCCAAATACGCCGACGTGGCGCCGCGCACGCTACAAGAGCGGTAAGGGGGACTTCACCACTCAATCTCCCGCTTGTCTCGGTAAAACTTTCCGCCGGGTGAAGAGGCGCCGCCTCGGGCCAGCCAGACGATGGTTTCGGCGCCCTTCCCTACCGAACGGGACGCGCCGGCGCCGCCCATGGCGGTGCGCACCCAGCCGGGGCAAACGCTCACCATGTTTTCGCCCCCACGAAATCGAATCCGGGTAAGCGTATTCAAGACGGCCTTGCTGGCGCTGTAGGGATTGGAGATCCAGCCGGAACACGGTCCCCGAGCGCCCTGCTCCGCGTAGTGGTTCGCCAGTTCATCGAGTTCCGATTCCGTGATGTCTTCGCGCAGGAGCTCTTCCGCGGCGGGCCTGGAAAATCCCGAGAGCTCGCCCATGCCGCTGGAAACATTGACGACAAGCCCTTCCGCTCCCATGCTTTCGCGCAGTTCCATTGAGAGGAACTTCGGACCGTAATAGTTCACGCGCATGACTTGTTCCGCGTCCGCGGCCGGGTTTTTGCCTCCGGTGTAGACCCCCGCGTTGTTGATAAGCACGTCCAGGCGAATACCGTTGTCTCGGACATATCGCCCGCACGCGGCGATGCTCTCCCGGGAACCCACGTCCAGTTGCGTAATCCGCAAGCGCTCAGGCCCGTGCCGTTCGGCCAGGTTCGAAAGTTCCCCGGCCCCGTCCGGATTTCGCGCCGCGGCCAGAACCAGGCTATCCGGGTCCTGGGCCAGTTGATGCGCCGTCTCCAGGCCTATGCCGCGATTGGCGCCGGTAATCAAAATCGTTCGCACAAAAACCTCCATCTGATTTAAACCGAATCGCCCCGCGAATCAGTGCTCACCGACAATGGGCCGGGAGCACGGGCGGCGATTTTCGCGGGTCACTGAAACGGGGATCATTGATGAAGCAATCATCGCTCAGCGCACGCAGAAATGCGACCAGGTCCGCTTTTTCAGCCGAACTCAGTTGCAAGGGACGAACGCGAGGGTCTTTATTAGGATGGCGACGCCCGTCTCCCGCCGGCCGACCGCGGCGAACATGACGACCGCCACGATTGAAAAACTCGACTAC
>CAZGYS010000242.1:0-8953 GCA_964530305.1 uncultured Leptospiraceae bacterium | reverse complement strand
ATGCCCAGGGTCCCGATGCCCTCGGGCGAGATTCCCAGCCACCAGTTGGTCGCGGTGTTCGCGGCCGGATTGATAAACTTAAAGTAGACGATGTAACTGGCCGTAAGAACCAGACCGACGACCATGCCGGCTATGGCGCCTTCGCGATTCATTCTACGCGAAAATATTCCCAGCACGATGGCCGGAAAGAAAGTAGAAGCCGCCAGGCCGAAGGCGAAAGCCACTACCTGGGCCACGAATCCGGGCGGATTGATGCCGAAATAACCGGCAATCACCACCGCGAAACCGGCGGCGATGCGCGCGGCCAGCAGTTCCCCGCGTTCGCTGATACCCGGCATGAGCTCCTTCTTTAATAAATCATGGGCAATGGACGTCGAGATGACCAGCAAAAGCCCCGCCGCCGTGGACAGGGCCGCGGCCAGCCCCCCGGCGGCTACCAGCGCCACGACCCAGTTAGGCAGGCGCGCGATTTCCGGATTGGCCAGCACCATGATGTCGCGATCAATCTTGAGTTCGTTCTTGCTCTTATCCCGCACGTATTGAATGCGCCCGTCTTTGTTCTTGTCCTCGAATTTGATCAGCTTCGTGCTTTCCCAGTTCTTAAACCAGGCCGGCATCTTGACGTATTCCTTGTTCGAAACCGTCTGTAATAGATTCACGCGCGCGAAGGCCGCCACGGCGGGGGCCGTCGTATATAGAATGGCAATGAACACCAGCGCGTAACCGGCGGACTTGCGCGCGTCGCGCACGCGGGGCACGGTAAAAAAACGCACGATGACGTGGGGCAAGCCGGCCGTGCCCACCATGAGCGCGGCCGTGATAAAGAAGACGTCAATCATGGGCCGGACGCCCTCGGTGTAGGCGGCGAAACCCAGTTCCCGATGCAGGCCGTCCAGCTTATCCAGCAGATAGACCCCGGGCTCCGCGGCAAGAGTAGCGCCGAAACCCAGTTGCGGCAGGGGCATCCCGGTCATGATGATGGAAATGAAAATGGCCGGAACCATGAAGGCGAAGATTAATACGCAGTATTGCGCCACCTGAGTATAGGTGATGCCCTTCATGCCGCCCAGTACCGCGTAGAAAAATACGATCACCATGCCAATGACGACACCCGCCGTGATGCCCACGCCCAGGAAACGCGAAAAGACGATGCCCACGCCGCGCATCTGTCCCGCCACGTACGTGAAGGAAACGAAAAGAGCGCAGACGACGGCCAGCAGTCGCGCGGCGCGGGAGTAGTAGCGATCCCCGACGAAATCGGGCACGGTGAACTTTCCGAACTTGCGCAGATAAGGCGCGAGCAACAAGGCCAGCAGAACGTAGCCGCCGGTCCAGCCCATGAGATAGACGGAGCCGTCTCGCCCCAGAAATGAAATCAGGCCGGCCATGGAAATAAAGGACGCGGCGCTCATCCAATCCGCGGCGGTGGCCATGCCGTTGGCCAGGGGCGGCACGTGTTTTCCGGCCACGTAGAAATCGCCCGTGGTGCGCGCGCGGGACCACACGGCGATGCCGATGTACAGCGCGAACGTAAGCCCGACGAGCAGGAAAGTCCAGACTTGAATACTCATGAATTTTCTCCGCCGGAATCGGTCGTTTCCTCGACGCCGTGCAGGCGATCCAGGCGATTCATCAGGTAGACATAGACGAAAATCAGAACGATGAACACATAGATGGAGCCCTGCTGCGCGAACCAGAAACCCAGCTTGAAACCGAAGAGGCGAATCTTGTCCAGTTCGTCCACGAAGAGAATCCCCGCCCCGAAGGACGCGGCGAACCAGACGGCAAGCAGCACTCCCAGGTAGAGTAGATTGGATTTCCAGTAGGCGCTTTTGTTTGAAGACGATCCGCTTGTACCTGGTGAGCTCATGGACATGGGGCGATTCATCCGCGAGGCCCGCGCCGGGTCAATCAAGTTTGGCGGCCGAGAGGCGGCGGCAAGGGTCGGTTCGGAACGGCGAATAATTAAGCTGTATTACTATTTAGAAACCCGACAAATTACGCCCGCGAGAATTGAAGAATGCGGACCCAGGAAACCGATACAAAGGACGATACCATTCCGGGGGAAATCGCCATGCCGATGCGTTATCGGGTTTTTCTAATTGTTCTTATTTTGTTTTGCTTCAGCCAGGTGACCGCCGGGCCGACCGTCGTGCGGGACAATCGCATTACGGACATCGGCATTACGCCGGTGCTGGGACGCGGTTATTCCATTTCAACGAATACCCTGCAATCCACCTGCATCGCCGACATTAAGCGCACGCCGCCCTCCTACGACCTGCGTTACACTTTCTCCAGCATCGAGTATGACGAGAAGACCGGCCGCGAAATCACGTCCAATAAGCCCGTTTCATCGGACCGGGTGATTCCCTCGGGGGACAGCTGGCAAAAATGGCGCCGAAAAATTACGCGTCGGGGCCGAACCCGCACCGTGGGGAAAAAGAAATATTATAAACATCGCATGATTGCGGTATTGAACCTGGATTCCTATTATTCCTCCGTGGACGAAGCCAACTCCAAGCTGAGCGCCTCCGCCACGAAACTGCTCACCGACGGCGACCTGCCCGGCTTTTTCGCCGCGTGCGGCCCGTACTATATTCGCTCGATCAATCGCCGCGCGAAACTGATTTCCATTTTCGAATACGAGACCGAAACCAACACCCGCAGCAAGAGCTTCGAGGGTACCATCGAGTCGAATCTCAAGGGTTTTCGTAAGGAAGTTAAGACCAGCGGCTGGTGGTTCTGGCGTAAAAAGAAAGTTACCTGGAAACAAAACGTCGACATTACCGAGCGCTGGAACCAGACGGAGAAATTCAACAAGGAAGCGACCAGCAAGAAGCTCAATATTTCGACCGTTGCCCTGGGCCTGGGAAAACAAAAAGACGCGACCATCGTCTCTTATGATATCACGTCCTACAAGAAGGCCATCAAGGATGCCTTCAAATCCATGCAGGATCCGCAAACCGGTAAGGTGATCTCCGTGGAAACGGTCCCCTGGGTGGAGAACTCCGAGTTCCAGGCCCTGATCAAACTCAATGAAAAACTAACCACGACGGTTCCGGGACCCAATGGTACGCAGGTCACCGAGACGAAGAACGTGCCCCTGTTTCGCCAGAAGTATAACCTGATTCAGAACAGTGAATTTCTCACCGAGATCAATCGCAACTATCGCAATCGCATGAACATCTATTACAAGGCGAAGCTCTGCAAGCAGTACATGGACGAGAACTGGCGTAAGAACGGCAATAAGGAGTGGCGCGCGAAGGACTTCGGCAAGCGCAAGCTGGTCAACCTGCGCACGGGCGCCGTTTCCACCACGGATGTGGATACGCTCTACAAAATGCTCACGGACGAACTACAGCCCACCGGTCTGTTTCAAAAAGCCCAGGACTTCATGTACAAGCTGGGCGCGCCTTCCGGTTTTACCTGCATCCAGGACATGCTGAAATGGCGCATGCTGGGCGAAACCTATTCCACCATGAACAATTGCAGCAGCCTGCGCCAACAGATGGGCGTAATCATCAATGAAACCATCGATGATCACTGCATGCCCAAACTGGATTGAGGCGATTGGGGCGACTCACTACGCGAAGGCCGAAACGCTTTATAGACATCGCACGGCGGGCTGACCGGGCAATGTAGTATATAGCGAGTAGTTTCGTGTAACCATCCTCAAAACAAAAAACCGGACGAGTTTCCTCGTCCGGTTTCCACGGTCTTATGTTCCGCCGGGTTAATGCTGCCGATTTCGCGTCGGTCAGTCGACCATTACCGGCATGCAGTAGGAGTCGATGGTTTCTTCGCCGATGTAGGCCAGATCCTTTTCGATGCCGGCGCAGACCTGTCCGCTTCCGGCGATGTCGCGAAAGGTAGCGTAACGCAGATCCTGCTCGGTCATCTTCGTCAGGCACTTACGAGTCTTATCCTGAAAAGCGGCGTATTTCGTATACAGCCCGTTGACCTTGGCGGGAGTCAGCTCCGCGCGCAAGAAGGCGTCCAGTTTCGTGGGCTTGCCGCCCTTTTGATGGCGCAGGGACTTGTCCTTGAACTCGTCCTTGATGGCCAGGGTATCGCCCGCGCCCTTGTAATAAGAACTGACGATGAACTGACGACACAGGCGTGACTTGTAATACGTATTAAGCATGGCGCGACCCACGCGCAGAACGCGCATGTAGAATTCCGCGTTCTCGTTCAGGTTCAGCTTCATCTTGAAGCGAGGAACTTTCGTGCCGTCGTCTAGAGTGGTCTCGGCCAGGGGCACGTTAGCCTGGAAACCTACGTTCTCGACCCAGGGAGTTACTTCCATGGTGCGCACGCGCCCCGTGAAATCGTCCTGAGTCGCCTTGAAGGCCGCGTCGATGACTTTCTTGAAGCCTTCCAGGTCGGTAGCCAGCAGGGACGAATTGGCGCTCTTACCCAGACCAATGCCCTTCGCTGAGATGGTGAGCTTCTTGTTTTCGGATTCCTGGTTGAACGAGGTACTGGCCGTTACGCTTCCGCCCGCCGATCCGGGACTGGAACCGAACTTCTTGAGTTGGACGGTTAGCTTCGCCTCGAAACTGGTATCGCGGGTTTGCTTATCGCTCTCGTAGGTAAAGACGACCAGAAAGGATTTACGACGGCCGATGGAACGCACGTAGTAGGGACCACAACTCTGAAAGAAGCCCAGCAGGTCGTTGGTTTTAAGGAGATTAACGGCGCCGGGGCTCAGCTTCGTGGAGCCTTCGTCCACGGAGGAATAGTAGTTATCAACGCTGAGTTTACCCAGGATATGATGCTTGGTTACATTACTGGTGGTCTTGTTCTTGGCCGTCGTATCCAGCGTCACCTTCAGCCAGTCGTAAGTCGCCTGGCCGCCGATCTGGAGGCTCATGTCGGATACGCTGGTTTTGGACAGGTCGACTTTCTCGAATTGATACTTGAAGTCGTAGGAGGCGGGAGTCGTCTTCATGCCCGTCATGCACAAACTTTGATAGGTGTTCGTGGCGATGGAATAACCGCGGCCCAATGCCGGCGTTACGCCCAGGTCTCGCGACCGTCCGTCCCGAATAACGGTGGGATTCGATTGAATGGCGGAGAAGAATCCGCTCACCATGAGCAGGGACGCGATCAGGATGATTCGAGATTTCATGAGTTCCAGTACTCCTCAACTATTTCATATATAAGCACTCTTAAAATGTCGGAGGATCTAATTGAATTGCCCGATTTTTTTTCCGGGACCCATGCGTAACAGGACGTCGCCGCCCCGGGGTCGACCGCGAAAAATCACCCGGGTGTTCTTGCCCTGAAAACGCAACAGGAGCGATGCGTTCCGGTCCACGGACAATCGCATTCGCTTTACGGGTTCCAGAGGCACGGCGCCTTTCCGTCCCAGACGCTTGACGGCGAGACCGGCTCCGTTCACGCGGCAAACCGAATCGCCGGAGGCAGCCAGGCGACCTCCCCTCCCCAGCAAGAGGACCGGCGGTCGCGTGAAGTCGCACGCGCCGGCGCCCGGCAACACGGGACCGACCCAGCGCGTTCCCCTGGATTCCAGCCCGAGTAATTCAACGCGGACTCCATCGCGCCCCAGCTTCCCCAGGCGAGCCCGAGCGGGAAAACCATGCACGCGCACGCGGAGTTCCGACACGGCGGAGGCCGGGTTTTGCAGCGACACCGCCCGAAATCCGGATCCGGCCCCGGACCCGGACGCCTCGGGACGCAGCATGACCGGGAATCGCCGCAGGCGCATGGAAACGTGGAGATAGGAACCGCGGGGTTGATTCAGGGCGATGCGACCATCCACCCGACACCGAACGGCGCCGGTGCTCGAAGCGGGTTCGCATTGAGGGCGGGCCAGGAGCACGAAGGGAAAGCCGTCCAGCATGAGACGCGCGCCCTTATCCGGCATGGCTCGCGCGCGAAGACTCTCTCCCGGGAACAACAATCCCCCCGCGACCAGGCAAACCAATAAAGATAAGACGCGACCCGTTCCCATCCTTCGGGGAATCGGTCGAAACCCGAGATCAATGCATTAATTTTCGAGGAGCGCTCACCGCGGGTGCACGGCATATCCGCTCTACCGGGAAACGGGCGGCCGCTCGGTTTTCTTTATACCGGGTTCTCGCTTTTCAACGGAATCCGAGGCCACGGTGGGCAGGCAGTAGCCGTCGATGATTTCATCCGGCGTATAGGCCATGCGCTTTTCCATGCTCCGACATTCCTTCATGGTCAGGTAGTTGGAACGGCGAATTCTAGGCAGGAGTCGATCCATGCAAATGCGCGTGTCCTGGGAAAATTCGCGAATGTCCCGATACAGGCGCACGACGCGCAGGCGACTCAAATATTTTGAAAGAGCGTCGAGCCGCATGGGACTCCCGTCCAGGCGATTGATCAATACGGCGTTTCGGTAGCGCTTCTTGAAAGGACGCTTACCCTTTTCTTCATCCTTGTGTTCATGGGGGACGCGAAAGTTGGTATCGATGTATCTTCGACACAGGCGGGCCTTGTAATAGACATTACGCATGGCTCGCTTCACCCGCAGCAACTGCATGAAAAACTCGGCGTTCTCGCTCATGATGATCTTTTGTTCGTAATTGTAGATCAGTCGCCCGGGGACCTTGATGGGCCGCAGCCGAATCAAGTTTTGAAAGTGAACGTTTTCAACCCAGGGCACCACCTCCATGCCGATGATGCGCCCGGTAAATTCACTCTGGGTAGCCTTGAAGGCTTCATTCAATACATTCTTAAACGTTTTCAAGTCGCTGGCTATCAGAGTGCTTTTCGGATTACTCTTCAGGCCGATGGCCTTGGTACTGATACGCAGGGAAAGGCGATTGGCCTTTTGCTTGAACGAGGATTGGGCCGGCTTGCCGGCGCCGGGGCTGAAACGCTTAATTTGATTTTGCAGGGATGCTTCGAACGCTCGGTCCCTGGTCTTGTTGTTGGTACTGTAGGTAAAGATGGTCAGAAACGTACTGCGGCGGCTGATGGAACGCACGTAGTAAGGGCCGCAACTCTGAAAAAAACCGAGTAAATCGCCGCCGCTCAGAAGCGAGGCCGCGGGATCGCTGAGTTTACTGAGCGATTCGTCCAGCGACGAATAATAGGAATTCACGATCATCTTGGCCAGCACGTGGTGATTGTGCAGAGTCTCGGTGTCGGTCTTCGTAGTCTTATTGCGCGTGACCTCCTTGATCCAATCATAGGAAGCCTGACTGACGAAGGTGCCCTCGAAGGTCCGCGTCTCCGCCTTGTCGGTTTTTAATTCGCTGAAGGTGAAATCAAAGTCGAAGGACGCCGTTGTGGTCTTGAGATTCGTGAGGCACAGGCTCTGGAAGGTATTCGTGGCTACCGAATAGCCCCGGCCCAGGGTCGGCGTGGCATCCAGGGAACGAACGCGATTGTCACTGATGACGGTGGGACTTGAGTGGAGCGCACCCAGGGAAAGCACCAACGCGCTCAAACCAATGTAGCGTGTATAACGAAAGAAGACGGCAATCCGATTCGACTTCGTCACCATGGCATTTCATCGAGGGTCTTGATTCCTTCCGGCGGGTCTTCGGACGGAATGAGACATAATCCTAGACTATTCCGCGCCGAAAAACAGTGTAGTCTACACAATTTTCCACTAAAATGCTATTTTTTTCCGCGGCATGCGCGGAGGGAGCAACGGGGAGCTCCCGTTAGCCCCCACCTGCCAGACGGGGCATGCAATAGTCGTCCACGGTCCGCCCCAGAATGGCCGCGAACCGGCTTTCCAGTGTGCGGCAGCTGTTCACTTCCCGGAAAGAAGTGACCCGAAAGTTGGCCTTCTTGAGATCCTTCATGCATTGCATCACGGAGGCCTTGCCGGCGCCACCGCCCCCTCCGCCGCTCAGCGACTTACCATAGACGAAGGTTTCGTATTCCTTCAGAAAATCGTCGACCTTGGTCTTATTGACCTCGGCCAACAGCGCCGTCAGAGTCAGCTTCTCGACCTTCCCGGTGCGATTATTCAGCAGGAGCTGTTTGGCGAATTCCTTCTTCAAGGCGATTTCTCCGCCGCCCTTCTTATCTCCCTGACCAAAGTCCTGGGCGATTCGTAACTGACACAGCCTGGCCTTGTAGTAAATGTTCAGGCGATTACGCGTGGCCCGACTCATCTCGGCCAGGAACTCCGCGTTTTCGTTCATGATGCGCTTTTGCATGTAGACGTTGACGGTTTCCGTTTTCTTGCCGGTCGTCGGGTCTTCCTTGAGGAAGTCCTTTAACTTAATCTTGCTCTGGAATTCAGTGTTCTCCACCCAGGGCACGACTTCGATGCTGGTGACCATGCCCGTGCGTTCATCCATCATGGAAGTAAACGCCTTCTTGATGGCGGCCTTGAACGTGGTCAGGTCATAGGAAATCAACTGCGCGGAAGAGTCCTTACCGAGGCCCCAGGCGGCCGTATCGATCTTTAGTTTGGCCTTGCTGGCCATGGTGGACAGAGAGCGGGACGTACTGCCGCTGAAAGAGGCGTCGGTGCCCCAGCCCTTAATGGCCACCTCCAGGGAAGCCTCCAACTGGGAATCCAGTTTTTCGGTCTGGGATTCATAACTGAACATGGACACGAATTTCGCGTGGCGTCCGATGGAACGGATGTAGTACGGACCGCAACTATCAAAGAAGCCGGGGATGTCGTCGTTCTGAAGCAATGTCGAGGCGCTGCCGGAAAGACGCGAAAGGGCTTCGTTCAAGGACGCGTAGTAAACGTCCATTTCAATGGTGACGAGAATGCGCTTGGTTTTCTTCGTTGTTTCCTTTGTTTTATCACTACTACCGCTGGATTTAACATCCACATGGAAGCCGAAAAAACTCCGCCGTGCGCTGGCCGAACCGCTGGTCTTCACATTGGACTTACGATTGCCGTTTTCATCCAGTTGCTCGAAAGTATACTTGAAGTTGTAGGATGGTTTCGTCGTGACGATGTTGGCCATGCACAAACTTTGAT
>CAZGYS010000241.1:0-8962 GCA_964530305.1 uncultured Leptospiraceae bacterium | reverse complement strand
ATCGCCGGGAGTGGAAGATGCTGCTCGGGGTAAGCATCGTCCTGGCGGGGACCGGCGTCATCATGCTCGTGCTGGTTTTCCTGATTCTCGTACCCCTGGAAAAAATCATCACGGGTGTTCGTCGCGTAACGGCGGGCGATTTACTGGTGGACTTCGACGTGCGCACGGCCGACGAAATGAGCGATCTGGCCGAGGTGCTCAAGGATCTTACCACCAACTTTCGCGAACTGCTGGTTCTAATCGGTAATTCCTATGACAGCGGCCTGGAAATTCATCGGGATCTCCAGAACCCGGATCCCGGGACTCGCGAAAGCGCCCTGGCGGAACTGGAAAACCTGTGCCTGCGTCTCAAGGAGCTGACGGAGTACTTTCAATTTCGTCGGTCATGATGGAGCAATCGGTAAAGAGCGACTACGGCCACAGCTCGCTGACCAAACATTCAATGGGACGTTACTATTCATTTCTGACCCTGCTCTTCTATTTTATTCCGTCCATGATGGTGCTTACGGTCTGGGCGGTCTACATGACGCTGGCGGATCGCTTTCACCTGCTGTTGCAACACTGGGAGTTGAGTCTCACCATGGTGGCCGGTTCGCTGGTGGCGGGAGCTACTTCCGAGGGCGGCGGCGCCGTGGCCTTTCCCATCTTTACGAAGGTCCTCAGCATTCCGCCGCACATCGCCCGGACCTTCGCGCTGGCGATTCAAATGGTGGGCATGGGAACGGCTTCCATCGTCATTATTAAGTATCGCATTCCCGTCATCATGCGCGCCATTCTGTATGCTTCCCTGGGCGGCGTGATCGGCATGACGGTAGGTACCCTGTACGTTGCCCCTTTTCTGAAACCGGCTTATTTCAAAATCGCCTTCACGATTCTCACGGCGGCGTTCGGCTTCGTGCTGTTCATGGAGAACCGCAAGATGGCCGGGAACCAATCCGCCGAAGCCCGGGATGAAACCCTGGAAGGCGCAAGCATCGGCGACAACGCCCTGCTCTTCGGCGCGGGTATCGTCGGCGGTCTGTTCGGCTCCATCGTCGGGACCGGCATTGATTTTCTGACCTTCGCGGTGCTGGTACTCTACTTCAATATATCCGAGAAAGTGGCCACGCCGACTTCCGTGATCCTCATGGCCGTCAATTCCACCGTCGGTTTCATCCTGCACGCCTTCTTTCTGGACGGTTTCAAGGGAGCGGTCATGGACTACTGGCTGGTGTGCATACCGGTGGTAATCTTCGGTGCTCCCACGGGAGCCTTGATTTGCGCGCGTATTTCCCGGGAAAACATCATTCGCTTTCTGTTGTTTTTGATCGCGGTGGAATTCGTCTCCACGCTCTGGCTGGTGAAGTTCGACACCTACGGCTCAATTTTCGCGCCGGTACTCTTCGTCTCCCTGGTGCTGGTATTCTTTCATTTAAATCGTATCGGCAGGCGCGGCAACCGCTGACATTATTTGAAAAGGTAATTTCGCTTCCATGACTCTATATTCCTTTCTACAGAGTCCGGCCGGTCTGGCGGGACTGTATCTACTTCAGGCCATATTGTTCTCGCTCATGGTTTACATCCTGGCAGCGGAATACTATCGGACGCGAAGATCGGATCTGGTCTACAAGCTCATTGCCTGTTCCAGTATCACGGTGACCAATCTGGCCACGACCATAGTCTTTTACCTGAACGCCTTCGAGCGCACGGTGGTCTCGGATCGTTTTTTCCCGCTGATCTTTACCAGTCTCTTCGTCATCATCGTGCTGGCCCTGGCGCGAGCTTTCATTTACGATTTCGTGGCCAATAAGAAACTCTTCGACCTGGCCTTTCGCGGCAGCGTGGTTTCGGTTTTCGTTCTCTACGGAGTGCTTCAGTTCTACTGGCTGCGCATTTACACGCCGGACGTGAAATTCGAACGCTCGATTATTCAACTCTTATTCAGCTCTTTCTTTATTACCCTGCTGGTGGGGATCATCTTCATGACCCTGCGCTATCGCAAGAAGTATCAATATCGTTTGACCATCGCGTTTCTGGCCATCATCGTCGTGCACGTCATCAACATCTACGGCGTGCTCGTGGAACAAACGCCCGGCGCGCTGGTCATTCTTCGCGCTTGCGCGCCCTTGCTCGTTCCCACCATGTTCGGCAGCGTCGTCTTCAAGGAGCTCATCGAACAAAACGTCACCATGACTCAGGATTTGAAAAGTGTTCTAAAAAATCAGAACACCCTCATTCACGAACTGGACGAGATGGGCAACAACCTGGGCGGAATGTCCACCACCCTCTTCGAAAAGTCCATCGTGGCCTGGGAACGACTGACGGAAATCAAGAGCTCCATCCAAAAGGTGGAAAACCTCTCCGGTGCCGACGAACTGGACCTGCATATTCGCAAACACAGCCGCGACATCGAGGAAATCGCCGGGCTCTCCGACGGCGTGAAGGACATCATCCAGAAAGTTAACGATAAGACTCAGATGATCTCCGAGATGTCGGATCGCATCGACTATATCGAAAAATAGCTCCATCGAAAGCCGGCTCCGCCGGCTCTCAAGCAGACGCCGCGAATTAAAGCTGACAAAAACCGCGGCCGAGGAAATCCAGTCGCCATGGGCCTTTCGCTCAAACGACTCTCCGGGGCGGCTTTTATTTTCAGCACTGTGAGCATTCTGTTAGCGGGACCTCTGTACGCGCAGGTCCTGAACGGGCGCATCAATATCAGCGACGGACGTAAGGCCTACAAGCTGACGGGCAACTGGAAGTTCAAGGCCGCCGACGATCCGCGCTTCGCCGCCCTGGACCTGGACGATTCCGCCTGGAAGACCATGGTCGTACCCGGACACTGGCATTTTCGCGGTTACAATTACAATGGTCCGGCCTGGTATCGCCTGCGATTTCGCATTGGTCCCGAGCTTCACGATCGCGTGCTGGCCTTGAGCACACCCTACACCAGTACGGCCCATGAGATATTCGTGAACGGTCGCCTGATTGGCGGCGCGGGCCGCATCTCGGCGACGGGTCTGTTGCTGGAACCGGGCGTGCGCACGCAGGTGCACCACATTCCCTCGGCTCTCTTAAAGGATGAAAACGTGCTGGCCCTTCGTGTTCGCTCCAAGGGCTTCGTGGGCGGAATTCTTTCGCCGGAGATTCGCCTGGGAGAAGCGGAGGCCGTGGAGGCCGGCTATTCGCGCTATCAATTGTTGATGGCGGTTTTCGCGGCCGTCGCCGTCTTCGCCGGATTGTATCATCTGGTCATTTATCTGGGAAGCCGCAATGACCCCGCTTATTTCTTTTTCGCCCTGCTTTCCATCAGCCTGGCGGCCTTCGTCTTCTCCTTCAGTACGCTTTCGAATCGGATCTGGGATAATTACTGGCTCAATTATTTTCTTCAGCACGTGGCCGTGACCACCATGCCCCTGTGGTCCATTCGGTTCTTTCATTCCTTTTACGGTCTGGAGCCCGGACGGACCGTGGCGGCGGGCACGGTTTTTTCCATTTTGTTTTTCGTCTGTGCCCTGGCTGGACCATGGCATGAATACTTGTACGGTCTGTACATTCGTTATATCTTTACGGGCGGTCTCATCATCACGGCCCTGCTCATGCTTTCCTACAATTACATTATTCTGCGCGCCGTACGACATCGTAAGATGGGCGCGCGCACGGTGGCCATCGGCACGGTGATTCTATCCATTACCATGGTAAACGACGTGCTCAACTACCTGGGGCTGCTGGGCACCGGCTTCATCGTGCAATGGGGCTTTCTCTTTCTCGTCAGCACCATGGCCGTGGCCATGTCCGCGAAGCTCCTGCGCATCAATCGCCATCTGGAACACCTCACGGAGAATCTCCAGACGGAAGTGGCCCTGCAAACCGGCGAACTCAAGGAACGCGAACACCAACTGGAAAATCAAATGCAACGCGTACGCCGGGACATGCACCTGGCGCGACGCATTCAGGAACGCCTGTTGCCCGAACAACTCCCCACCGCCTCCGGCGTGGAATTCAGCGCATTGTACCAGCCCATGGAGGAAGTGGGCGGCGATTTTTATGACTTCGTCGTAATGAACGACCGCGTGGGAATTTTCCTGTGCGATGTAAGCGGCCACGGCGTGCCGGCGGCGTTCATCGCCAGCATGATCAAAATGAGCTTTTCGGAGCTGGCGCCCAATCAACCGGACCCGGCGCGTTTTCTGGCCAATCTGAATCACGCCATCCAGGGCAAACTGGCCGGCAACTTCGTCAGCGCCTTTTACGGTATTCTGGACTTTCGCTTGAAGAAGCTGACCTACAGCTGCGCCGGACACGCGCCCGCGCTCCTGGTTCGTCCGCGGGAAATCCATCGCCTGGGCGCGAAAGGTAATGTGCTGGGCCCCTTCACGGGCCGCGACTATGAAAAACGCGAAGTCAACCTGGCCGCGGGCGACCGCGTATTGCTCTACACGGACGGAATCACCGAATCCATGAATCCCCGGCGCGAAATGTACGGCGAATCGAATCTGCAAGAAAGCCTGCGACGGCATCGCGCGCTGGACGGCAACGCCTACTTAAGACGCCTGCTGGCCGAGATCAGTTCGTATACGGAGACGACGGAACCCCACGACGACATTACCGCCCTCGTGCTGGATATGCACTAACGAGCGTTCTCACTCTCCGGCCAGCTTATCGCATCGCTTCAGATAGAAGGCAGGCAGAGGGTCGCCGGGAACTCGGGTCGTCAGCTCCTGGAAAATCGCCCGGGCGCCGTCTACGTCGCCTTCCTTTAGAAGTTCACGTCCTCTTTGCATTTCAGGCTCGGAGTTTTTCTTGGCTTCGCGCAGACCGCGCTCGTCGATATCGTAGCATTCGTAGAGTAAGTTCGCTTCCTGCTTACCTCGTAAACGCACCTTGTCCAGGGGACGCAGATGAAAGGCGGCCGGATTCTCCAGGCGCTCGAAGGTATTTTCCGAAACCAGAAAAGGCACGCCGTAATTCTTCGTAATGGACTCGATGCGCGAAGCCTGATTCACGGCGTCTCCGATGACCGTGCCGTCCATGCGCTTATCGCCTCCCACCGTGCCCAGCATGAGCGTGCCCGTGTTCACGCCGATACCCACTTGAATGGGCCGCAGACCGGATTCGCTTCGCTCCAGGTTGAATTCCCACAACATGGCCAGGATGCTGTTGCCGGCGCTGACGGCCCGATCAGGCGGTCCCGGGAAAAGCGCCATGATGGCGTCGCCGATGTACTTGTCGATGAAGCCGCCGCACTGAGCGATGAGCGGTTCCATCAACGCCAGGTAGGAGTTGATGAAATCAAAGGTTTCCCGGGGCGTCATGGATTCCGACAGCGAGGTAAATTCGCGAATATCGCAAAAGAGAATACTCATTTCGCGGCGGGTATAACTGCCGGGGGTGATCTCGACGATGCTCTCCTTACCCATGATTTCCAGGAACTGACGCGGCACGAAGCGTTCGTAAGCACGATTGAATTCGTACATCTCGTTCAAGAAGCGCGAATTCTCAATGGAGATACCGGCCTGGGAGGCGATTAGCTTCAAGACCTCCATTCGATCCGGCGTAAACGCGCCGGCCGCCAGGGTGTTTTCAAGATAGAGGATACCCGACATTTTTCCCCGCGCGAGAATGGGCAAACACAGCAATGCGTGGGTTTCCTCCGAACGAAGCCGCGGATCGGATCCGAAACGATCGTCCTGAACCACGTCGTTGATGACCACCGTCTTACCGGTCCGGCGAACGTAATTGACGACGCTCAACGCGGGCCCCTCCCCCGTGCCGGTATTGGGCAGCGGAGTACCGGGGGTAATTTCCACTCCGGCCTCGATGCCCACCCGGGCCTCCAGGGTCCACTTGCCGTTCTTCTGTAGAAGTAAATAGCCCAGATTCGCGCCGGCATTCTCGATCACCAGGGTCATGAGCTTTTCCAGAAGCTCTTCGATGAGGATTTCCCCCGACAGTGCCTGGGTCGACTTGACGATGCTGGCCATGTCCAGCGAAAGCCCGTCGCCCGCGCGCGTCGCCGTAACCGAGAGCGTCCCGCTGCTCGACGACGACGTCGTGGTCGTGGACGGATGCGTCGTGGTCGTGGTCATGGAGGCATGGGATTCCACCTCACGACCGAAGCGTTCTTCCAGATCGGCGGTGAGGGCTCGGGCACCCCAGATGCCGTACAGACGCGCGGCTGAACCGAAGTAATAACGGCTTAACTTAAAGCGCTTCGCGCGGCGATGGAAAGCCGCCCCGCGAGCAGCCGCCAGGCCCTCGTGGCCCGGATGACCGGATCGGGCTCCCTGATCGATTGCCGCGTCAAATCCATCGCGAGCCTCCGACGCGCGCCCCAGGCAGTCGTTCAACTCCGCCTCAAGCAATGCGTGGAAGCACCCGTAATTGTGGGGCGCGTGCTCCGCGAAGGTTTTCAAACGTTTGAGGTCTCCACGGGCCTGTTTGATCAGTTTGCGTCCCTCGGGCATGCCGGCGCGAAACGCGTCCAGGCGACACAAACCGGAGAAGAAACGAAAGTAAGCCACCATGGGCGAACTCAACGCCATGTTGCGCCGGACTTCGTCAATCAGGGGTAATACGCCTTCCGGACGCTGGAAATATCCATGAAGAATCAGTCGACAAAGCGCGATGGTAAAACGCGATACGCGATTTTGCTGCACGGCCGCGTCCGGATCCAGCGCGTCCCCTCTCAAGCTTACGGGGTTTTCCCTGGGCCCGGCAAGGTTCTCGATCAGCTGCATGTAAATCGTCGTGTAGGGAACGCGTTCGCTCTGACCCATTTCGCGAATCGCGTCCGTAAACTTACTCAGCGTGCCGTGACAGCGCTCCAGGTTTTCGCCCGCCAGAAATTGGTGCTGGCCGTGAACGAAGGCCGCCACCGCGGCGTATTCGTGATCCCCCGTCTCCATGCATTGCTGGTGGGCCTGCAAGAGGGGTTCGACCGTATCGCGCAGGGGAGCGCCCCAGTGGTTCAAGAAGGTATGAAAAATAGTGCGCGTGCGTCCCGCGTACTCCGGTCTCGTGGCCGCCAGCTCCACGGCCAGGGAGCCGAGCTCGAAGCCGTCCTTGACGCGGCCCAGGACTCCGCCGAGAATCATGGCATAGGTCCCCAGCGCGAAAGTAGATTCGGAGGCCAGGCCGTTTCGCCTGGACATAACGGTCTGTTTGATGGCCAGAACCGGCAAGAGGTCCGACTCGGAAGTATAAGCGGCCGACGAAATGGAAGACATGATTTGCATGGCCGCCCGGGTTCGTCCCGCCGGCATTTCAGGCAAACCTGACAGGGTATCTCTGTCGGCGCCCATCATCGTGAAGCGCGATTTCAAAAGCTCCAGCAAGACGTGAATCTTTTTAGCGCGAGCAGGCAGGCGAAATCCCAGCCTGCGCAGGAGAATTCGGGCGCGCTCCAGCGCATCATGGGGACGTCCCCTGGCTATCAGCGCGGCGATAACCGCGTTTTCGGCCGTGACCGTGTCCAGCGCCGAACGAGCATGACTTTGCACCCGTCGAGCCAGCTCCTCCGTACTTTCAAAGTCGAGCATGAACGCGGCGGCCCGAGCTCCTCCGCCGTGCAATGCCAGGGCCAGATCGTATTCGGTATTCCAGACGTCCGCGCCGAGTAAATCCAGGGCGGTCTGGTAGTAGTTTCGCGAAGACAGAAAGGCCGCGCTTTCCCGGGCGCGTTCCGCCGCGGCGAGATTAAGACCGGCCAGGCGCCGACGCTCCTCTTGCGAAAGTTCGTTGCTGGTGCGATTCAAATGCCCCGTTATTTCAAATACGTTTTCGTCCTCGGTCCCGAGAAAATCCTCCGTGGTGACGGCTTCGGACAAGGGTGAAAGCGAAAGCAATAATCGCCCCAGGCGCTCATGAATACGCAGGCGCTTGTCCTCGGGAATATAAAAGTACGCCGCCTGTTGGACCCGGTCATGGGCGAACTTGAAGTAAAGATCGCCTTCCAGCAATCGCTCGGAGAGATCTTCCTGGTCGACGCCCTCCATATCCATCTCGGCCAGCCGCGCGTCCCCGCCCAGCGCGAATAGAAAACCGGACTCCAACGCGGCGCGTAAATCTCGAAGCACTCGTCCCGGCGAAACATCCGCGGCTACCGAGAGTACGCGCAGGTTGCAATTGTCCCCCGCGCAGGCGGCTACCTCGAGCAGGTCCCGCGTCGCCTCGGGAAGGCGACGAACCTGTTCGGAAAGCAAGTCCACGACATTGCCCGCGCTGGCGCCGGCGCGAATGCGTTCCAGATCCCAGTTCCAACCCTGCTCTTGCGGATCATAGACCAGTTCCCCCTTCGCGTTCAACTCCTTGAGAAACTGCACCAGGAAGAACGCATTGCCCAGGGTCTTACGATGCAGCTGTTCGGCCAGGGGGCCGATTTTTCGCGAGTCCATGTGCAGCGAATCGCTCAGTAGATCCTGAACCGCGTCCGCACTCAACGGCTCCAGTTCCGCCCGGGCCAACAACAGACCGCTCTCTTCCAGGCGCGTGAGACTTTCGGACAAGGGATGCGTCGCGCCGGTTTCGTCCGAACGATACGCGCCGATTACAAGCATGTGCGCGTTTTCCCCGTCACCCAACAACGCTTCCAATAATTCCAACGAGCCCGGGTCGGCCCACTGGAGATCATCCAGAAAAAAGACCAGCGGATCACGCTCGGAACAAATCACGCGCAGAAAAGTACGCAACGTGTAGTACAGGCGATTGCGTGCTTCCGCGCCTTCGAGCGCCGGCAATTCGGGCGCCGGACCGATCAATAATTCAAGTTCGCTCGTCAAGCCGGTCAGTACGCCCGCGTTCGCGCCCACGGCGTCCCGAATGCGCGTTCTCCATTCCTCGAGTTCCCCATCGTCCCGCGCCAGTAATTGGCCGCCCAGATCCGCCAGAGTCCGACTCCAGGCCAGGTAGGGCACGTTTCGCTTGAGTTGATCGAATTTTCCCGAGAGAAAAAAGCCTCCGGCGGACTCACTCAATTTAAGTT